>CAWUUP010000172.1:0-20443 GCA_963925255.1 uncultured Luteolibacter sp. | reverse complement strand
AATCAGCCTTCCTGAAACCTCCCTGTCACCCGCGACCACCACGGTTCTCGATTACAAAATCTTCACTGGACCGAAGGCAAATACCATGTTCCGCCAGTTAGATAACTCTGCCGCTGCCGGGAAAGGCTGGGGCGATGTCATGCAATACGGCTGGTTCTGGTTCGTTTCGCGCCCACTCAACTGGCTACTCAACACCCTCCACACCGGTATCGATCATTTCTCCACTACCCAATCATGGGGATTTGCGATCATTTTCCTAACCGTCATCGTCCGTCTCTGCATCTGGCCGCTACACGCGAAATCGACCCGCTCGATGAAACGCATGTCCAAACTCCAGCCAAAGATGGCCGAACTGAAGGAAAAATACAAAGACGACCCCACAAAGCTCAACACCGAGATGATGGGGCTCTACCGCAAATACGGCATCAACCCACTCGGTGGCTGCTTACCGATGTTCATTCAGATCCCCATCTTTTTCGGCTTCTTCCGCATGCTTGACTACGCCGTTGAGCTCCGTGGCCAACCTTTCCTCTGGGTCACCGACCTTTCACAGCCCCATACATTATTTACCATTGCCGGCCTCCCAATCAACATTCTCCCCATCATCATGGCCGCGACCAGCGTGATCCAAATGGCGATGATGCCTAAAACCGGCGATAAAATGCAGCAGCGGATCATGATGTTCATGCCGTTGATGTTCTTCTTCTTCTGCTACAACTACGCCTCTGCCCTCGCGCTCTACTGGACGATCCAAAACGTTTTCTCCATCGGTCAAACCTACCTGATGAACAAAATCCCCGAGCCAGAACTCGTCATTCGAAAAGACGGCGGTAAAAAATCTTGGGTGCAACGCATGGCCGACAAACAAGCGGATATGCAGAAACAGCAAAAAGCCCGTGCGAAATCCGGCGGCAACATGCGTAACGTCACTCCAGAAGCTCCCAAGAAAAAACGCCCACCTCGCACAGGGGGTTGACAGTCAACGAAGAGTGAAAAGTGAGAAAGCCCGAGTTCTCATTTCCACTATCTCCCGTCCACTGGCGTGCTTGGCGAACTTGGCGGTTAAAAATTTCCTAGCTTCACCATTGACTCCGCTTCGCTCCGTCCAAGCTATCTCGGCTTCGCCTAACTACTAATAGCTCGTTACAACTCGCTCTGCTTTCACCATCTCTCGTCCATTGGCGTGCTTGGCGAACTTGGCGGTTAAAAATTTCCTAGCTTCACTCTTCACTCTTCACTCTTCACCATTCACCATTCTCTCCCCATGCTCACCCTCGCACTCACTGGCGGAATCGCTTCTGGAAAATCCAGCACTGTTCAACTTTTTCAAGAGTTCGTCCCAGACATCGTCGTCTTCGATTGCGATGCCTCCGTGAAGGCTTTGCTCGAAATGCCCGAGATCATCTCTAAGCTGACCGAATCATTCGGTAGCGAGATCGTGGATTCCGAAACTGGGAAAATCATTCGTGAGAAACTACGCCTCGAAGTCTTCGGCAATCCTGAAAAACGCAAGCTTTTGGAAAGCATCCTCCACCCAAGCGTCCGTGAGGAATGTCTTGCCCTAAAAGAAATATCCGCTAAACAAGGAGCGCGATGCTTCCTTGCCGATGTGCCGCTGCTTTTCGAAAACGGTTTCGATTTCGGCTACGATCAAGCGATCACCATCGCCACAACCCGTGCCACCCAAGTCGCCAGACTCAAAGCCCGCAATGGCTGGAATGACGAACTGATCGATTCCGTGCTCGCCGCCCAACTTCCCGTCGACGAAAAAATTTCCCGTGCGGATATCGTCTTCTGGAACGACGGCCAACTCGACACTCTCAGAGCGCAAATCCAGCGATTCTGCAAAATTTTTCCCTCACTCTCCATGCCAGAACCCATCGAACCCACTTCCGAAGCTGCTGAAACTGAAGCGCCGGAACCCTCTATCGTTGTCGTCCATGAGACCCCAGCCCCGCAGGCTGAGGAGGAGCAACCCGCGCCTCCAGTCAGAGAAGAACGCGTGCCGTATCCAGTTCCGGAGAACGTCGATCTTAATGCGTTCCGCCTCAAGCCTCTTGCTGAGCTGCAAAAAATCGCAGCTGACCTTCCACGAAAAATCCAAGGCGGCATCACCAAAACCCAGTTGATCTACGAAATCATCTGCTTCTACACGATGAACGGCAGCAACGTCACTTGCGAGGGCGTGCTTGAATTTGGAAAAGAACATTTCGCGATGATCCGCGATTCGCATCGCTCGTTCCGCCCTTCCCAAGACGACATCCACATCGGCGGTCCTGTCCTTAACGACGCCAAGCTCCGCAATGGCCAGCTTCTCAAAGTCAAAGTCCGTCAGCCTGTCCAACGCGACAAATACCTCACCACCTCCGAGATCATTGAAATCGAGGGCATCCCTGCCGCCGAATGGGTTGAACCACAGGATTTCGATAAACTTACCCCAATGTTCCCAGATGCCCGCATTCACCTTGAAGGGGAAGGCACGGAATACCTCGGCGTCCGCGTCATCGACCTGATCGCTCCACTCGGCAGAGGCCAGCGCGGACTCATCGTTGCTCCTCCTCGCGGCGGAAAAACCATCTTACTCAAGCAGATCGCGAAATCGATCAAGGCGAACAACCCAAACATCGAGCTGGTCATTCTCCTCCTCGACGAACGCCCGGAGGAGGTCACCGACTTCGAGGAAACCGTCAACCTTCCCGTGTTTGCCTCCACCTTTGATGAAACCCCGAAACGCCATGCCCAAGTCGCAGATCTCGTGATCGCCCGCGCTCAACGCATGGTTGAGCTCGGCAAACACGTCGTCTTGCTCCTCGATTCCCTCACTCGCCTGGCCCGAGGCCACAACTCAGCGATGCAGGGTGGCCCAATCGGCTCCGGCGGTGTTTCCCCAGTAGCCCTCCAGAAATCCCGCAAATTCTTCGGCACCGCCCGCAACATCGAAAACGGCGGCTCTCTTACCATCCTCGCCACTGCCCTCGTAGAAACCGAATCCCGCCTCGATGATGTGGTCTTCGAGGAATTCAAAGGCACCGGCAACATGGAAGTCCGCCTCGATCGCGAACTCGCTGAGCGCCGCGTCTTCCCTGCCATCCACATCCCCCAATCCGGCACCCGCAACGACGACCGCCTCTACCACCCCGACGAATTCAAAAAAGTCATCGACGTCCGCAAACAACTCGCCGCCCTGCCGATTGGCGATGCTTTGGTGACTCTATTAGATAATCTCAAGCCAACCAAAACCAACGCCGAGTTTTTGCTGCGTGGTTTGAGGTAATAATAGATTAAGGAGTAATAGAGAGTAGAGGGAGCAATATGCTTCAAAACGGCCTCAGGAGACCCGATTACTTCCGGCTTCATTCGTTGATGTAGAGCCTGGCGTGCTGAAGTTCTCACTTCTCATTTGCCCAAACTAGCAGCCATCTGACGAAAAGGAGCGTTTCCTGTTGAGATGACTTTAAACAAAGTGAGGCGCAATCCTTCGGTAGAGAATTTTTCATTTTGACAAACGATTAGCCCACATTGAAGGGCGATGGCTTTGAGCTCAGGAACAGCGGCAGGGAACGCGCTGCTGACTGATCGCCGTGCTAATGAAGGATTTGGAAGATGGTACACGAGGACGGGATCGAACCGCCGACCGACCCGGTGTAAACGGGTTGCTCTACCGCTGAGCTACTCGTGCATGCTTCGCGGGTAGAATTCGTGTGGGACGCGACAAGATGCAAGACTTTGTTGTGTTTTTTTTCGAAAACCACGTTTTTAAGCGCTTTTTGATGTGTGATTTCCCACTGGACTATGGTTTGTTCGAAGATTTTTTTTCTGAGCTAAAATCAGCGCCCTAAATGACTGATTATCAATGGCTTATAAGGGGCTAAAAAAAGCCTGAATTAGGTAATAAGTCCTTGTTTCTCATGCGTGGATTTCAGAGTCTATGGACGCCCTATGTCAGAGATCCCCAACGAGCCAGAAAAAGCCAATACGCAGGTCGGAACCGAGCAAGAATACAATGCCGGCCAGATTGATAAACTCGAAGGCCTGGAGGCGGTTCGCAAGCGCCCAGGCATGTATATCGGAGATCCAGATGAGCGCGGCTTGCACCACTGTGTGTTCGAAGTTCTGGATAACTCCATCGATGAACATCTCGCCGGCTACTGTTCTAAAATCAAAGTGGCAATCCATGTTGATGGGTCGATTTCCGTTTCCGATAACGGTCGCGGTATTCCAGTGGATATGCATCCGAAGTTCGGGATTCCTGCAGTTGAGCTAGTTCTAACAAATCTTCATGCCGGCGGAAAATTCGGCCAAGGAGCTTACAAATATTCCGGTGGTCTACACGGGGTTGGCGCAAAATGCGTGAACGCGCTTTCTGATTGGTTTCGCGCGGACATCACTCGCGGCGGCAAAGTGCACCGCATCGCGTTCGAACGCGGGAAAACCACCGAGCAACTCCACATCGTCGGCGATGCTGATCCCAAGAAAACCGGCACCGCGATCACGTTCTATCCTGATGCGACCATTTTCGTTGATACAATCGTGTTCCAATTCGACCGTCTTGCTACACGCTTGCGCGAGCTCGCTTTCCTCAACCCTGGTCTCATTATCGAGCTCGATGATGAGCGCCCGGAATCGGCGAAAAAGACATCGTTTTTCTACAAAGACGGCATTGTCGAATTTGTCGCGCAGCTTTGCGAAAACAAAAACGTCGTTCACGAATCACCCGTCATAATCACCGGCAAACGCGAGATCGACTACGACTATGACGGCAAGCAAACGAAAGAGGATGTCTTTGCCGATGTCGTATTTCAATACAACGATTCCTACCAAGATCAGATCCTCTGCTTTGCGAATAGCATTCCAAACGCCGACGGTGGAACTCACCTAACAGGTTTCCGCACAGCTCTCACCCGTGCGATCAATGCCTATGCGAAGACCAACAAGATCTTAAAAGACAAAGATCCTGCTCTTTCCGGTGATGATGTTCGCGAAGGCCTGGTTTGCGTTATCTCGGTGAAGATGCCTAGCCCGCGGTTTTCTTCTCAGACAAAAGGTAAACTGGTCAACTCCGAGATCGAAGGCGTGGTTTCATCAATCGTTTACGAAGGACTCAATACTTATTTCGAAGAAAACCCATCACTCGCCCGCAAGATCATCGAGAAATCGGTTAACGCCGCTCGCGCTCGCGAAGCTGCTCGCAAAGCGCGTGAGACCGTCCGCAAATCAGCTCTCTCTGGCGGTGGATTACCTGGTAAACTCGCTGACTGTTCAGAGCGAGACCCTGCGAAATCCGAACTCTATATTGTCGAAGGAGACTCCGCCGGTGGCTCAGCCAAACAAGGTCGTGATCGGCGGACTCAAGCGATTCTTCCACTTCGTGGAAAGGTCATCAACGTAGAGAAGGCTCGCCTCCACCGCGCACTTCAAAACAAGGAGATCCAATCGATGATCACCGCCATTGGTGCAGGCATTGGTGATGGAGATCAAGATGGTTCATTCAACATCGAAAAAGTCCGCTATCACAAAATCGTCATCATGACCGATGCCGACGTCGACGGCTCTCACATCCGCACACTGCTCCTGACTTTCTTCTGCCGCCATATGCCGGAGCTTGTGAGAAAAGGCTATCTCTACATCGCCCAGCCTCCGCTCTATTTGGTAACTCGGAAAAAGCGCTCCGAATATGTTCAAGATAATGACGAGCTAAATAAGATCCTCATCGACCTCGGTGCTGGCGAAGTGGTTCTCCGCACGTTTGATAAATCTCGCACTTTTAGTGCAGAGGAACTCAAAGGTATTTTGGAAAGCCTCTCTTCCCTATCCCGTTTCCAAAAAGCCATCGAAGGCAATGGCGGAAACTTCCAGGAATATCTCGCCGCGCGCCGTGCCGACAGCCATCTACCGGAATACATGGTCCGCATTCGTGAGGGCAACCAAGAATCAGTTCTCTATTTTGCCGACGAATCCTCACTTTCCACGTATGCCGCAGAAAACCGTGACCTCGGTCTCTTCGACGAGCAGCTTACCGATGAGGAGCTTGCCGCTGTCACAGGCCCTTCTCGCCGCGCTGTTCTCCACGAACTTCACGAATCACATGCGATCACGAAAATCTTCTCTCGCCTCAGCGAGTTAGGGATCGATACCAAAACCTTTTACTCGATGGACACGCCGATCTTCGAAATTAGTGAAGGTGACGGAGAAAAGAAAACAATCACCCCGATTTTTGTGGTTTCTGAAATCCTTGGGAAAGTCCTCGAGATTTCCGCCAAAGGTGTCCAGATCAAGCGATTCAAAGGACTCGGTGAAATGAACGCCAAGCAGCTGTTCGCCACCACCATGGATCCGGAAACTCGCCAGTTCCTTCGCGTTCGCTATGACGATGATAACAAGCTAGAGGCGGATACCATGTTCGATGTCCTGATGGGCGATGTGGTTGAACCCCGCAAGCGCTTCATCGAAGACAACGCCCTCAACGTTCGTAACCTCGACGTCTAATTCCCTTTATTATCCTTAGATTCTATTTTTCTCATGAGCAACGATTCCATTAAGCCCATCAATGTCGCAGACGAGCTCTCTCAGTCATTCTTGGAGTATTCCATGTCGGTGATTATTTCACGGGCGCTCCCCGACGTCCGCGACGGTCTCAAGCCCTCCCAGCGCCGCGTGCTTTACGCCATGCGCCAACTCGGCGTGACACCCTCGAAATCCCACGTGAAGTGCGCGAAGATCGTCGGTGAAACGATGGGTAACTATCACCCGCACGGAGATTCTTCGATCTACTCGACTCTCGTTAACATGGGTCAGCCTTGGTCTATGCGTGAACTGATTGTGGATGGTCAGGGTAACTTCGGTTCGGTAGAGGGCGATGCTCCGGCTTCCATGCGTTATACCGAGGCGCGCCTCCATCCGCTTGGTATGGCAATGATGGATGATCTAGACAAAGACACAGTCGATTTCGTTCCGAACTATGACGGCACTCTTCAGGAACCTTCAGTGATGCCCTCCGCATTCCCGAACTTCCTCGTCAACGGCGGCACCGGTATCGCCGTGGGTATGGCAACCAACCTCGCACCACACAACCTTGGCGAAGTCATCGACGGCATCTGCGCGATGATCAACGATCCGAACATCGACCTGCCAGGCCTGATGCAATACATCAAGGGTCCAGACTTCCCGGTCGCTTGCGAAATTCGTGGCATTCGCGGCATTGAAGATTATTTCCGCACCGGACGTGGTTCGATGCGCCTTCGCGGTAAAGTGGAGATCGAGGAAAATGAAAATGGTAAGTCCATGATCATCATCCGCGAGGTCCCATACGGAGTGAACCGTGCGGTTCTTCAGACACGTATCGCAGAACTCGTGAACGAGAAAATCCTCACCGGCATCTCCGGCATGCGCGACCTCTCAGATGAGGAAACCCGCATCGAGATCGAGTTGAAACGCGATGCCCGCCCGCAGGTCGTCGTCAACCAACTCTTCAAGCTCACCGCGCTCGAGACTTCGTTCAGTGTAAACATGCTGGCGATTCACGAAAAGCGTCCGAAACAACTTTCTCTCAAGGAGGCCATCGACTGCTACATCGAGCACCGCCGCGAGGTTGTCATCCGTCGCACTCGTTATCTTCTTGGAAAAGCGGAAGAGCGCGCGGAATTGTTAGAAGCCTATCTTCTCGCACTCGGACACCTCGATGATTTCATTAAGATCATCCGCGATTCTAAAAACCGTGACGAAGCGCGTGAGCGCCTAGCAGCTTACAAGTTTTCCACCAAAACCGCAGAGGGGCTCGGTATTTTACTTCGTTCACAAGCAGCAGTTCAGGGCGACAACTACGTTTTCTCCGAACGCCAAGTCAACGCGATCCTAGAACTCCGCCTCTACCAACTCACTGGGCTCGAGCGGGACAAAGTCAAAGGCGAATACGATGGGATCCTCGTGGAAATTACCGATTTCCTCGACATTCTCGCTCGCGAAGAGCGCGTGCTCAACATCATCAAGGACGAACTCCAAGCGATCAAATCGAAGTACGCCAGTCCTCGTAAGTGCCCGATTTTCGCAGAAGTCGGTGAGGTTGCGATGGAAGACCTCATTGCCAATGACGCGATGATCGTCACGCTTTCTCATCGCGGTTACATCAAACGGACTCCCGCAACAGAATACCGCCTCCAAGGTCGTGGCGGTAAAGGTCTTAAAGGCATGGAAACCAAGGCGACTGCAAAAGACGTCGAGGACGACTTTATTGAGCATCTGTTCTCCGTCCAAGCCCACGATTACTTATTATTCTTTACGAATACGGGTCGTCTGTATGTGGAGCGAGTTTACGAACTCCCAGAAGGCTCGCGCACTTCCGTCGGGCGCAGCATCAAAAACGTGCTCGATCTCCAGCCAGAAGAAAAAATCGCTGCGATGCTTCGTCTTGAACGCACAGTTGATGAAGCCGGAAACGACGTCACTTTCCGTGAAGACGCAGGATACGTATTCTTTGCGACTCGGAGTGGTAAGGTTAAAAAGACAGCTCTCAACGATTTCCGTAATTACCGTAAGGCAGGAACCATTGCAATCATCCTCGAAGAAGGAAACGAGCTCATCGGTAGTACTCTTACTTCCGGCAACGAAGACATCATCCTTGTCACCCATGAAGGAATCAGTCTCCGCTTCTCCGAGCAGGACACCCGACCACTTGGTCGCTCATCACAAGGTGTGATGGGTATCCGTCCTGTCGAAGGCGATTACGTGGTCGGCCTAGCGAAAGTCACTGATGCTTGCACTCTACTTGTCGCCTCCGAAAATGGTCTCGGTAAACGCACAGCTTTCGAGGAATACCGCAAACAGTCACGCGGCGGTAAAGGTATTATCACCATGAAGGTTACGGAGAAAACCGGACCCCTTGTCGGTGCTCTCGCCGTTGAAGAAGAGCACGAGCTCATGCTCATGACTTCCACCGGCCAGTCGATCCGTATCCGAGTCTCAGAAGTTCGTACCACCGGCCGTAACGCCCAAGGCGTGAAACTCCTCACTCTCAAGAAGGGCGAGAAGCTTCAGGATATCTCACTCGTTATTCCTGACGGAGAAGATGAAGCAGAAGTCGATCCTACGATCGAAGCTTCAGAATCTGCGGAAGTTGTAGTGGATATCGATACTGAGCCTCAGAGCGAGTAATCTTCCATTCGGCATAACGGATTGTTGTAGATCTGTGGGAAACCACGAATCCGACTTCGCCGAGGCTTCGACGGACAAGTTTTCACAGATGACACGAATTTTAAAGACACCGAATTTGTGTGTCTGACTCTTATTCGTGCCCATTGCCTACGTATACTACAGCTAAAAAGTCTGGCTTTGCTGTGCGTAATAATTCGCTACCGCTCATGTGGTGTTCGCGCCATTTGACGCCGTTTCACTTTGTCTAGGCAGTTGCTACTTCGCTTATGATGAGTTCGCTAAAGCTCACACAGCGTTGTGGTTTAAAATCCAAAATTTTATGCTTGCCATTTCCATTAGTAATATGTTCATATGAACACGCTATGAATGACACATTATCTGAACCAGCCATTAAGACCTACTCGAACGACTACGCCATTTATAAACCTAGCCAGCGTGGCAATGGCGGAGCGATCCGCTTTAACCTGAATGCTGAGAAAGGAGCGATCTTTCTCGATGCCGCAGCTCAAAGCGGTGAAAAACAATTCGATTGGGAAAACAAAATTATCATGAAGTGGGGGCTGTCTGATATCGGTGCCGTGCTTGCCCTCCTGCAGAGCCGCACCTCTGAAGCCAAGCTGTTCCACAAAACTGAAAAAGCCACCAGCAGCTTTGAGCTCGCCCTCCGCGACGATCCAGATCGCGCTCCCTACATGCTTTCCATTTCCCGCCAGGAAATCGCCGACAAATCATTGCGGAAAGTTTCTATCCCCATAACCCACCCCGAAGCCGCTATCCTCGAAGTCGCCCTGCGCATCGCAACCAGCCGTATCATGGGTTGGTAAAAGCTACGCCGTAGGCTTTGGACTGCTGGGATCATCCCTGCTCTGTGTCTTGCGTTCCGGCAGTTCCCTGAGCTTCCGATCTACCGCACACCGAGAGCTGCGGATAAGAACCGCAGTAGCCCAAAGCAACGGGTTACCTTACCTATAAGACTCGGCAATCCCATCAGTTCTTCGTCTTTTCTGCAAACCGTTTGATGTAGTCGGATTCCGCGCCTTTCATGGCTTTACCTTTAGCCCAGTCTTGTGGGAGTTTATCGAGGAGTTCTAAACGGCAAATAGTGTTGAGAAGATTGAGCAATGAAGTGGCGTTCATTTCATTTGCGACGTCAGCAATCAATGCCTTTGAAGCGATGTCAGTTTCACCGAGAATGAAAAGTGCGTTGGCTGCGCTGGTGCGGATGACGGACTCTGGATCTTTTAAAAATGGTGTGAAGTCATCGGGGTTTACTTCGGTGGATTTTCCAGCGAGGAGAAGTAAACCATTTACTGCCCAGTAACGTTCCACAGGATCTTTTGACTTCGCTGCTTCACGGAATGCTGGGAGATGCTTTCCATTCATTTCGGTAGCGGCGAAGGCGAGGTCGGTAATTTTGTTAATGTTGAATTTCTTGCTCTGAACATAGGTCGCGATGGCACCTTCTCCGGCCAGAGATTCGAACATGGGTTCGGGAACGAGGCCTGTATCGTAAACCTCTTTCATCGTGGATCTCAAGCGTTCACGTAATGCAGCGAGCTTTCCTGAGTGAGCTGGATCTTTAGCGAGGTTTTTCATCTCCCATGGATCGGAGGACAAATCGTAGAGTTGCTCGGACCCGCTTGGGGCTTCCCAAAGTGCTTTGTGATAACCGCGCAGCAAATCATCTTCCCATGCTTTTTGATAAGCTGCCCAACCCGGCTGACCGAACTGGTAAAATGAATAGGGAGCGAGGGGAAGGTGAGGTTGGAAATTACGGATGTATTTCCATTTGCCATCGGTCAGACCACGGCGCATTCCGTATAGCTCATCAAAGCGATCCGCGTAGAGAAACTCCATTTCATTAGCGGCTGGATCAACGCGCTTGCTGCCGAGAAATGCGCGGCCTTGCATCAGAGGCGGAGTGTCAATTCCAGCGAGCGATAGGAGCGTCGGTGAGAAATCGACGAATGAAACCGGCTCCTCAATTCGCTCGCCAGCCTTGAAGGGTGAGAGGTTTTGAAACTTTTCTGGGACGCGAACCACGAGTGGAATTTTCACACCCGTTTCTTCCAGGTAGCGTTTCCCGCGTGGCAGAATTCCTCCGTGATCTGAGACGTAAATAACGATCGTGCTCGAGGCGAGGCCAGCCTTTTCGAGGTCATCAAGGATCTTTCCGACTTGCACGTCCAAATCCGCAAGGCGATCGACATAACGAGCATAGTCCTTACGGATTTCCGGCAGGTCGGGAAGGTAGGGTGGTAAATCAACATCCACGGGTTTCAGCCGAATCGGCTCAGTTGGCTTATTGGCAAATAAGGAGCTCTCGTGTGAAACGCTGAGATTGAAAATAGCAAAGAAGGGCTTTCCCTCCGGACGATTTTTGTAATGCGCTTTGTTAGAGGATTGGTCCCAGTATGAGTTGTCGTTGCCTTTGAAATTATAATCTGTCTTGGAGTTGTTTGTGCAGTAGTAACCGGCTGCACGCAGATACTCCACATTTGGACGGTATTTCTGGGGAATGGGATGGCGGGAACGCATATGCTGAGTGCCCATCGTCGGCGAGTAAGCACCATTCAGAATGGTCGCACGCGCAACCGCACAAACTGGAGCATTTGAATAGGCGTGCTCGAAAAGAAAACCTTCCTTCGCGAGAGCATCGATGCGTGGCGTTTCCACCTGTGTATTGCCGTAGCAGCCAAGCCAATGAGAAGAATTATCCTCACTGACGATCCAAAGAATGTTCGGCTTCTCTGCTGAAAGAAGTGGCAAACAAAGGGCGAGAAGTGCGAGGAGGGATTTCATAGGCGAGAGAAGTTAGAGCCGAAATGCTCCCGACAGGAATCGAACCTGTATCTAGAGTTTAGGAAACCCTTGTTCTATCCGTTGAACTACGGGAGCTAAGAGATGAATTTGATAGGGTCTGAGAAGCCGTAGCGCAAGCGATAAGAGGCTCTCGCATCCTGCTTCATAAAAACTTCCAAAGAAAAAGCCTCACTCTTGCCTTGGCGGTAAGTGTGAGGCTTTTGAGGAAAACTCGGATGTTATGCGCCCGGGTTCATGTCTGTAGGCGGACTAGATGATGAAGGTTTTGTGGGCGTAGTTTGAGCTTGTTGGGGCCAGCGTTGATCTCCTCAATGCCATGGTCGCGATGACCACGCGCATCTGGCCGAAGATGTATATCCCTCGCGAGCTCTTTGACATGCTTAGATATCGCGCTCATACTCCGGATAAAAATTTGGCAGCTCTTGTTTCCGACCAGTATTCTTTACTGCCACCAAATCCAACATGTCCGCCCTGTTTGGGGATTTCCAGGTGAAGATAGGAATGATCGATTGCTTCGGCGTAAGGATAGCATTTTGGACCGAGAAACGGATCGTTCGCCGCGCTAACAAGTAGGGTTGGAATTTTGATATTGGGTAGAAACGGTCGCGAACTACTGCGTTTCCAGTAATCTTCAGCGCTTTCAAATCCATGGATGGGCGCGGTGAAGCGGCCATCGAATTGCGAGAAATTTCGAATTTTAGAAATGTCACTGATATCTAGCAATCCTGGAAACTTAGAGTGCTTCACTTTAATTTTACCACGCAGCGTTTTAAGAAACCGCTCCATATAGATTCGGTTCTGCCATCTCGAAAGTTCGTGAGAGGAACAGGCAAGATCGCAAGGCGTAGAAAATGCAACGGCGCGCTGGATGATGGGATGGATCGTTTCGCCGCGCTCGCCTATGTATTTGAGGACCAGATTTCCACCGAGACTGAAGCCGACTAGGTCGATTTGATCATACTTGCGCTTTGCGATCGCATGTTGAATAACGTGTTCTAAGTCATCAGTTTTTCCGCTATGGTAAGAGGAAAGCAGGCGATTTGGCTCTTCGCTGCAATCACGGAAGCTCCATGCTAGCACGTCCCATCCGCGTTTCATGAGCGCGATGGTCATTCCGCGCATGTATCTGGCCTGCGCATTTCCCTCAAGGCCGTGGGTCAAAATCGCGAGCTTACTTTTGCCTGTGATAAACCAGTCAAGATCAAGAAAGTCTCCATCACTTAGCTCGAGGCGCTCGGTGGATGGCGTTAGACTCGGAATGCGACGTAGAGTCGGGTGGATAGTTTGTGCATGACCCCCGATAAGCCACTTGGGAGCGGAGTAAGTGGATTCAGAAATGATAGGCACGATAACAACAAGATGTCCTATTTCGGGGATTCGCCGGATTGTATTTGAATCTGCAAAGGCTTGGAAGTTTCGAGATGAATATCGCGTTGTGGGAACGGTATGGTGATCCCAGCATCGCTCAGGCGTTTTTCGATCATGATCCGAAGATCACTATCAATCACTTGGCGGTTACTTCGGTCATTGATCTCAACCCAGAAGTGGAGCACGAAATCCAAAGAGTTATCGCCGAAGTTAGACAGAGTTGCGAACGGCTCAGGATTTTCGAGAACCAAACCATGTCGATCGGCAACTTCAGTTAGAATCTTAATAACGTCTTGAGTTGGAGAGCCGTAAGATACGCCTATTGAGATTTCGCGGCGAAGGAGGCGATTGTTCAGGGTCCAGTTGACTACGCGATTTTCAAGGAACAGCGAATTTGGAATGATGCTCTCGACGCCAGTTAATCCGCGAATGATCGAAGAGCGGGTGTTGATTTCCGAAACAACGCCCACGGTGTTATCAACTTCCACAATATCACCAACGCGAACTTTACGCTCGAATAGCATGATGATCCCCGAGATAAAATTTTTGATGATGGTCTGGGTGCCGAAGCCGACTCCGATAGCAAGTGCACCTGCTAGGAATGCAAAAATGGTTAGAGGAATGTTGAGCCAATTAAGGGTTGTGAGAGCTAGTAAGAAAGCGACCAAGAGCATGATCCAATTCTTCAGCGTGCGAGCCTGGTTTTCTCCAATGATGCCACGACGAACGAGTATGAATTGGATACGGCGGAAGATGTGGGAAGCAATCAGGTAGGCGATTGCGAAAAGAAAGAGGGCCGTAATGATAGAGCCGAGACTAACGTCACGAATCTGAACAATTTGCTGGCCGTCCCTTTCGGTGACTTGTTCATACTGGCTGATAGATATGTTCCAGATTTGTTTTATAGAGATCCAAGACTGATCCAGAAAGTTTGTAACTTTTTCATGCAGGACCTCTTTATTTTTCGTTAGATAAACTGCAAGCCAACTATCTAAAGTCCTAAGCTGCGTAGAGATGCTTTGTGTGAGGCGTTGGATGAGAGATTGCTTCTCCCAGAGCGAGGTTCGGATTCGATTTAAGGGAGATAATCTTGGATCATCTGCAGGAAATGCGGTGGCGCGTGCTTGTTCGTTTCCGATGGCAGCCGTAATTGCCTTGAGTTCATTATTGGCAACGACTTCCCACGCGGTAAGTCTTAGTTGGAGAGATTGAAGTGCTGCTATGGAATCCCTGCGCTCGTTATGTGACGATTTTGGATCCAGTAAGATTAAGCGGTATTGATACGCCTCTGGGATGAAGGCTTCGATTTGTCCAAATGATTCGAGTGAACTAATCATTTGCTGAATGGAATTCACGCGAGCCTGCGAAGCTTCGTAGCTGATTTCAGCAAGTTCGAGCGCTAGAGGTTCAATCGGTTCAGTAGACTTAATTTTTTCGAGATTCGCCAGCGCCTTGGCTTCATCGGTAGATGCTTTGCTTTGGCGGCTTCTGAGTGCTTCGATCTCGGCTTTTAAGGCTTTTTGCCGATCAGCAGAGGCGGCTTTAATTTGATCTATATCTTCCTTACTGAGGACAGCAGTTAAAGACGCTTCACTTATTTTTTTCTGCAGTAAATCGGATTCCGCATCGAGTGTTTGGATATTCGTTTTAAGAGCCGAGATTGAAATTTGCAGAGCGCTAGATTGGATAAAAAGCAGCCGTTGTTTTTCTTTATCTGATTCAAGATTCCAAAGTCCCGTGAGAGCTTGATCTTCGCTGGGTTCATTTTTTTTCTCAGCCGCTGAAATCCGCGCTTCTAATTTTTTCGATTCTTCAAGCCACCCATCTAAAGTGAGCCGATAAATGTCGAGAGAGGAAAGATCGGATGCTTTTTTTTCTGCCAGTGTCTGTTTGCGATTATTGAGTTCATCAACGACAAGAATCGATTTTGGCGGATTTTCACCATACCCGTTCCATTTCGCTGCGGCAGTTTTTGCCGCTTCACTCGCGAGTTTGTTTTCATTGATGCTCTTAATCGCCTCAACGTGATGGCTGATTGCAAGCTGGGTGCGCTCAAGAGTGCGCTTCCGACTTTCTAAGTCCGCTTGGCCGATTTTAGGTGGCAAGTTTGATTCATCAGTAAATTTGATTAAGCGAGCTAAGTCATCGTTCACCTGGTTTTTCCAAATCTCAAGTTGATCGCTGAGTTGAACCGTAGGTTTTTTTTCTACCTTTTCGTTAGGAGTGGATCCTTTCAAAAGAGTTTCAAGCTGGGCATGAGCCTGCGGCACGAGAGCACACGTCAAAAGGATGAGCGGCGTTATATAAGATTTAAATTTCACCACGTTCGTCTTTTTCAAGTTGGATTCGGTCATTTAGGTTACGGGCTTTGACGCGATGATTGCGTTTAAACCAGCGTTCAGTAGCCATTTGGCGTTTCTTGGCGCGTTTACGAAGCGCCTCGATTTCTATTTCAAGATTGAGGAAAGATTCGTAGCGGGCGGAGTCAAGCTCACCTTGTTCAACGGCCTTGCGAATGGCGCAGCCGGTATCGCGCTCATGGCTGCAGTCGCCAAACTTGCATTTGCTGGCAAGATTGGCGATGTCCTCGAAGCTGGCTCGCAGCGTGAATTCATCCGTCCACATTTGGATTTCACGCATTCCGGGATTGTCGATCAACATGCCACCGCTGCTTAGCGGAACAAGCTCACGACAGGTGGTTGTGTGTCGGCCTTTACCAGTGGTTTCATTGACCTCGCTGGTCCATTGCCATTCTTCACCGTAGAGTTGGTTGACCAAGGTTGATTTGCCGACGCCGCTGGAACCTACGATGCACATCGTAATTCCCGAAGAGAGGTGAGAAAGGATGGCTTTGAGTCCTTCGCCTTTTAGTGCGGAGGTGATGTGAATGGTTGCGTCTGGAGAAATGGCAGCAATTTCTGCGGAGGCACTAGCGAGTTCTTTTTTAGAAAATAGATCGGACTTATTGAGAAGCACCACAGGCTTTGCTCCGCTTTTATGAATCAAGGCGAGATAGCGTTCGAGTCGGCGTAGATTGAAGTCGGATCCGGCATCGGTCACCACGGTGACAATATCAATATTTGCGCCGATGATTTGCGCTTGGCTGCTGTTGCCCGGCATTTTTCGTGAAAACACCGTGCGACGTGGAAGCTGAGCGCGGATGACGTGCGGTTGATTTTCATTTCCCTCTTCAATGGCTACCCAATCGCCTACTGCAGGTAGATCAGAATCGATTACCGCAGCATTCCACAGACGACCGCAGAGAATGCAGTGAATTTCTTCGCCGCCATCGAGAAAGGCGGAAAAATTGATCGAGGTTTCTCGAATCAGGCGCGCAGGAACCCAGCCTTTTTCGCGGTAAGGCGCAAAGGCAGTTTCGAGTTCTGGGGTCCAACCGAGTTCCTGAAGAGTCATTTGTTGAGACAAGTTACTGCAATAAAGTAGGATGATCGAGAAATTCCCTGAAGCTATTGAATAATTTTCCCATAAGAGAGGTCAAAGCTGATGAAACAAAAAATGATACGTTATGAAAAAGTTATTTATTCTCTCAGCAGCAAGCATCTTCGTGTTTTTTGGAGCTTCCGTTAACGCGAACGCCCAATCTTGCCGGAATTCCAGTTATCGTGAGCCTGCCAGGACGATGTATATCAGTGGATATCAGCATGTACGTCCGGTTTACGTCGAAAAATATGTGGTGGGATATGATTGTTATGGGCGCCCAGTTTACAATGATTGCTCGATTCAGTCTAGGAGAGGGTATGCGCACGCATCACATCATCAACCTACCCGACCTGTTTACCGTGCGAGCCAATGTCGTACGCGTAGCTACTACTCCAACGGGCATGACTCATCTGGCACGCGTGTGACATTTACATTTGGTCGTTAATTTATAGCACAAAAAAGCACCGGGATATTTTCCCGATGCTTTTTTGGTTTATGAGAAAAGTTACTCTTTTGGCGCAGCAGCTTCGATGCGTTTTTTGAGGCCATCGATATTTGCTGCCATTGGACCATCCGGCACGACAGCTTTGGCCTTGTCTAGGGTTTTGATCGCGTCTTCAGGCTGCTTAAGTTGCATGTGAGTTATTGCTTTAAAGAGCATCGCCTGCTGTTTGAGTTCGCCTTCAAATGTTCCTGCGGCTAGGGTTTCGTCGATGCGCTTCATCACTCCTTTGAAATCCTTCTTGCCGCCCAAATCATTTAGCTGGCTCTGAAAATCTTCGAATTTCAATTTGGTTTCTATGCCTTTAATGTATCCCGATTCGTCTTTTGGATCGGCTGCTTTGATGGCCTCGATTTCATCTACGTAGAAGGTGGAGATCATCGTGTCTTCCAGTTCCATAGACCGAATGGCAGTGATGAGGAGATTTGCCTTTGCAACGCCTTCGGCCTTGCCTGCTTCGGCAAAAGCGGCATCACGTTTTTCACGCATGCTTAGCAGTTCATCCAAATGTTTCACATAAGCATTAGGTCCGCCGGCTTTGTAGCCTGTTATTGCAAAAGGCTTACCCTGCTCGTCGGTCAGAAGAATGGTCGGAAAACCTTTGACTGCATATTTTTCTTGAAGGGCTTCGTTTTGAGCGATGACTGCATCGGTGAGTTTGGATTTGTCATTAGGAAAATCGAGTTCGACGAGGATGAATTTGTCCTTCACGCCGTTTTTGAATTCGTCGTGATCAAAGACTTCTTTATTAAGCTTGATGCACCAACCGCACCAATCTGAGCCAGTGAAGTCGAGGAGTATGCTTTTCTTTTCATCCGCTGCTTGTTTCTTAGCGGCGTCAAAGTCACTGTGCCAACCCTCACCGCCTGCGAAAGCGCTTCCAAGGCCGAGAATTGCGACAAAAGTGGCCGCATGGAGGTAGCGTTCTAATTTCATAAGTGCTCAAATCTCGTCCCGAACACCGAACTGTCGAGTGGAAAGGCGGATGAATTCCCTGAGTTTCAAAAATTCTTATTAAGGCTGAGTCGTACAAACTCGGAAGCCAAGGTCAGCCCTGCGTGTGGAGCGATCCTCTGTCCACTCTTGGGTGAGAGCTCCTTTGCTGGGCTTTAAGTATGATCCGCCAATGATAACCCATTGTGGCTTGCCAAGCGGATTTGATGGGCTGACGCGAGGCTCAGCCGTCCATTCTGAAAGGGATCCTGCCATGGCTAGGATGCCGTTGGTTGTGCGGTCTGGAGTTTCATTAGCGGGTGGCCAGGCACTGATAGGAATCATTGTGTATTCTTTGGTTTCGCTAATCAAGGCGGCAAGCCATTGCTCTTGAGTGGGCAGAATGCATTTTTTCCATTTTGCGTAGGCGAAAGCATCCCACCAATCCACTCCTACCACCGGCGTGTTGAGGTTAATTTTACGATGGTTCCAAATTTTGGATTTTTTAGCGGATTCGTAAAGATCGTTCCAGTAATTTGGCCTATGGTTTGTCTTATCATTTGGTTGATCGGAATGATCAAAAACTTGATCGTTCGATTCTTTAGCGAGTAGATCGAGAGTCTTGAGAAATTTCGCGTATTCCCCAATAGACACCTCTTGGTTAGAAATTGAGAAGGATGTAACACTGAATGGAGTTCCGTCTCGAGCGGTGTAATTCCCTGCGCGCACTTCGATCCATTCTGATTTGACTACTGAGAGACTAGATCCGTTGTTATTTCTATCTAGAGATATCCACATGATTCCACCTAAGAGCAGAACGCCCACAGCTGCGAAAATCCAAATCATTTGATTTTTCTTTTGGGCTGGGATAGATGCAGTTGGTACAGCTGTTATTTCAGAAGGCTCAGTGAGCTGTTGTTCGATCTGCTCGCAGTAGCCACGAATTTGAGCCCATGTTAAATAATGTTCAGTGTCTTCGCCGCGCATCCATGCAAGAAGTGTTAGGCAGCGGGTAGTGCCCGGGTGATTAGGATCGAGTAGAGCTTGAAAAAAGGTGCCGAGATTTAGGATGTCTCGGATTGATTGATCTTGATTGCGTGCGCCATGGACCACGAGGTTTTTAAGCCGAATGATACCTTGTGTGTCCAAGTGGATATCATCTGGACCAAGTGGCGAAGTGGAGTTTTGATGTGATTCGTGATAGATATTAGCCTCTGCGATTCGACGCAGCAGGTGCACGAATTTCTGGGCCTTGAACTTTTGATGCGTCTGTTCGAGTTGTGCGACGGTGTCTCCTGGTAAAAGCTCGTAAGCAGAGAAGCAATGTATGCGATCTGTTGTTGCTTCATAAATCGAGCCCACGAGCGGATGCTCGACAGCGGCCTTTGCTCTAACTTTCGCTAAAAAAGCATCGCGATTTCCAGCATAGGCCGGCTTGAGCTCATCGATGAGAACCGCGCGACCGACGGATACTTGTTTTGCTGTCCATGTTCGGGTTTCTTCATTGTCACTCAGGCATTTCAAAAGGATGTAATCACCGATTTGGCTGTTTTCACTGAAAATTTCCATGGTTTAGTTGCGCGGTAGAAGAGGAATATCGGGATCGAAGTTGGGTGGTAAAGAGTCTCGATCAAGAAATTCCGGAAAAGAATTTGAGGGATCTATATTTGCGGGAGTTTGGCCGATTCTCGCTGCAAGGTCTCGAGGCCACGCTTGGATATCGAGAATTTCTCCTTTGTAGGATAAGGTTGCGACCTGCCCGTAATATTCGATTTCTCCGAAAAGATGTGTCGTTTGGCCATCCTGATTTGGTATTTGGTAGTTCACTCGCAGGGTTTCTTCGCCTGCGGACCAGTCAAAGGGAAGGCTTGTCCAATTAGCGCTTGCCCATGATTCATCCTCGAGTTGGATGATTTTGCCATTTGAGGTTTTATTGAAAAACGTGACCGTCACTTCGATATCTGAGGACTGCACTTCCTGGTCAGGAGCCTTGGTAACCGGAATAGATAGAACTGTACGTTTCCCGCCAGCGGCAGCAGGATCTTTGAAAATTCGGACACGCCCGAGAGCAATTTTCCCACGCATTTCTCCGGGTAGCTCGAAACCATCGCGAAGTTTGGTAGCAGCGGCTTTATATAGCTCGCCAGCTCCAGCGACGCCTAGCTGGAACACTAGTTCGTAGTAGATAGATGCATGGTCATAAACGCCCATGAGTTCGTGAACCAACCC
>CAWUUP010000171.1:0-2936 GCA_963925255.1 uncultured Luteolibacter sp. | reverse complement strand
TTACAAAGGGCCATTGCATCTGGCTTTGGGCGTTTTCGATGGTGTACACAAAGGTCATCAAGCGGTGATCGATCAGGCGGCGCAGGCCGTGCGAGCGGGTGGAGGATTGTCGTTTGTCGTGACTTTTTCTCCGCATCCGATTCGGGTGCTAGCAGCTAATAAAGCACCGAGTTCTTTGCTTGCGACACTGGACGATAAGGCAGCAGTGATGCATTCCCATGGGGTGGATGGACTATTGGTGATTCATTTTGATCAACGTTTCGCGTCCATGACGGCTGAGGATTTCGTGCGAAAACTCTGCGAGGCGGATGTCGCATCGATCTCTGTAGGTGAGGATTGGCAGTTTGGAAACAAGCGGCTAGGGAATGTGAATCTTCTCAGGACAATGGCGGATGAGTTGGGGTATCAGTTGACGGCAGTTGCCCCAGTGATTTGGCATGGAGAACGAATCAGCAGCACTCGCATCCGCCAAGCGATACATGCTGGTAATTTCGATGCAGTGGAGGCAATGTTGGGTCGGCCCTATGTTCTCTCTGGAGAAGTTGTGGAGGGTCGCAAACTCGGCAGGACTTTGGGTTTTCCGACCGCTAACCTGCATTTTGCTGACATGCAACTGCCAAAGGATGGGGTGTGGTTGGTGCAGGTGAATGGACAACAGCGGGGGGTTGCGAACCTAGGTATGCGCCCGACTGTTGATGGAACTGGACGAACGCTTGAGGTGCATATTTTGGATTTTTCCGGCGATCTTTATGGCAAAGTGCTGCGGATTCGATTTGTTCATTTCATGAGAGAAGAACTCAAATTCCCTAGTATTGACGGGCTTTGTGAGCAGATTGCAACAGACGTCCGAGATGCCCAAAAAATATCTCTTGATTACATACTGTTTAAATGAACAGTATGTCTCATGAGCTCACGTGAATACAGAAGATTGAGATGGAAACTGCTGCGCATTGAATGGAGGCGAAAAATTTCGGTGAAGATCCGACAATGGCAGCGGGTGAAGCGTTATCGAGAGATACAGCTTGAATTCAGGATTTAGAATAGCTGCCTATCATACCCCATATGTCACTTAGGCCAGATACTAAAAAATCCTTACCGAGAGGGGGAGATCGTTAGGTTTGGAAAAATGCTAGTGTGCGGGATACGAATCTGAAGTTCCGGCCTGCAAACCTCGAATTCGTCGTCATTCCTCCGCCGTCGCTCAATGAGCTAAGGCCGCAAGACAGCCGTGGATGTTCATCTACTGCTTCATCATTCATAAAATTCAAGATTCGCAAGCTCCTAGGTTACGGTAAAAATCTCTAGCAAAGGGTCTAATTTTTTTAAGAATCGAGGATTTTACGCTTACTCTTTTGGGCATGGGTGTCTATAATTTTGAGATACCTCCGCATGCGATTCCCTTCCATAAATGAATTTACGTGTTGTGGCCTTGTGCTCGCCATTTCGTGTGCGCTTGGTTCGATGGTTTTTGCTCAAGAAAACAAACCAACATCGAGCTTCGCTAAAAAAGAACTTCAGAAGCGTCGAGCAGCCGTTGAAGAGGCTCAGATGTTGTTATTGAAAGGAGATGAAGCATACATAGCTGGTAACTTCAAAGATGCGGTCGATGCATATTCTGGCGCGATTTCGGCGTTCCCAGATTCACCTACAACGGCAGAGCTCAGAAATTCAGCACTCGAGAGATACGCCCAAGCCTCGGTAGAGCATGCTAAATCACTAGCTAGAAAAGGTCAGATCAAAGAGGCTAAGGAAGTGATTGATGTAGTTTTGGCTGAAAAAGTCACTCCCAATAACCCAGCAGCAATCGCAGCACTCAATGCGCTTGACGATCCAATTCTTACCAATCCAGCTCTCACTGGCGAACATGCCAAAAATGTGGATCAGGTTAGAAGGCTTCTTTACATGGCTGACGGTGCTTATGATCTTGGAAAATTCGATGAGGCTCACCAGCATTACATTTCGATTTTAAAAATCGATCCTCATAACCATGCTGCAACCAGAGGATTGGAGCGAATCGCTAACGAAAAGACGAAGTATTTTAAATCGGCATACAGCCAAAATCGTGGAGAGGCTTTGATGGAGGTGGATCGCAATTGGGAATTACCTTTGGAACCAAATCTTGTGATTCCTTTCGCACCTTTCGTAGCGGAAGCGACTCAGAAAAGTTCTTATATTCCTCTTGGAAATAAACTCAGTCGTATCGTCGTTCCAAAATTCATCGTTGACGATGTAACATTGACAGAAGCCATTGATGCGTTGAGGGCTAGAGCGATAGAGAACGATGTTTTCGAGTTAGTCCCAGATCTCAAAGGTATCAATATCACGGTGAATCTTGGTGATCCTCTTGCTTCACCTGCGAAAGAAATTTTAGAAAAGAGATTTGATCTCAGGGTTTCTAATGTTCCTGTAGAATCCATTCTCAAATACATCACTGAGATGACACAAACCAATTTTCGGTATGATGATCATGCAGTTATAATCACTCAACGAGGAGTTACCGGAGGCGGCTTAATTTCTCGCACTTACCGAGTGCCTCCGGATTTTGTTAGTAATCTTTCCATTGAAGCGGAGGAGAAGTCTAAAGATGATATTTTTAATGCGAAGCCTGACGCGAATGGATTGTTGGCTAAACGAATGGGAGCTCAGGAAGCTCTGGCTGAACAAGGAGTTTCGTTTTCTGATGGCGCTTCAGCAACTTACAACCCATCTAATAATACTTTATTAGTCATTAACACGATAAATAATCACGATATTATTCAACAAATCATCGATACAATTGTTCAGGCTGAGCCAGTTATCGTATCTGTGAAAGTGACGATGGTTAAAGTTGAAAAAAGCATTTTAGAGGAGCTTGGATTTGATTGGATGCTGAATGATTTCGGCTTAGGCTTAGGCGGAAGAAGTGGACTAGCCCAGAGCTCTGGCTTTCTATCTGG
>CAWUUP010000170.1:0-7484 GCA_963925255.1 uncultured Luteolibacter sp. | reverse complement strand
CTAGTTTTAAAAATTAGTGGTTTTCACGAAACCGCTTGGGGATCGCGTGGGGTGTTTATCGGACACGATCTTTCCGCTGCAGAGTGGCAAGAAAGGTTGCAGTTCGCTCTCTCACAATCCGGCGAACAACCGTGGTTGATGCAAGAGTTCAAGGAGGGTCGGCGCTTTATGCATCCGGTATTTGATGAAGACGGTAGTGTTAAGATGATCGAAGTTCGCGCAAGGTTATGTCCTTACTTTTTCACCGACAAACAAGGGGAGACTTCTTTCGGTGGTTGCTTAGCGACTCTGGTTCCATCGGATAAGAAAAAAATCCACGGTATGAGCGACGGGATATTAGTGCCGTGTGTGATCGGGGAGTGATATTCAAGATAGGGCGGCATCGCCGAGGCAGCCGCGTGAATAGGTGGAGATATTAATAGAGAATTTGAATGCGTTGAGATGAATTACTTCGTGTGGCGCAATGGGCGATAGCGCCTACCTTTAATTAAATCACCAAAGTAACCTCTTTCGCCAATATGATTTTGGTAGCCATGTGGTTTGCTCGTCTTTCATTGAAAAGCATGCGCCTTCTAACACGTGTTGGCGCACAGTGGGCTCTATGTCTTTAAAAGATTTAGCATGAGATCCGATTTTAGCGCCGATGTGGTTATTGTGTCGGTCCATTTCAGCAGTAACTGATTTTTCTGATTCCATGAAATAGGACGTAATGTTAACTGCCCATTCGCCCAAAGTATATGTTACAACGGCACTGGCTAAAGTATGTCGATAGGCGTCGAGTGGGCCGTTACCTCCTCCTTCTAGATCAGATTGATTTACATGACTCACAGTATAGATCATGATAAATAATGGATAGATGCAAAGAGCTAAAGCCATTGCACCAAGCTTGAAGATGAGTTTTCTTTTATTCTTAAAGAAGGCGGGAAATTTCATCAGAATCAAAATCGATGTATAGATTTGTCGGCGGATGAAATTTGAGGGGGATTTAGTGGATTCTAGTCTCTCCAACTTTACTTCATCTTCACTCCGCTTCGATTGCCGCTACGTTATCGATGACCATGTTCAATCGCGTCACAGATAGCAGGGAAGATTTGGCGTTTGCGGGAGACGACTCCAGGAGCTGAATAGAGTGTGTCATCGAGACGCGTAAATGGAAGAGCTGCGATGATGTGTTCTGGGCCTACCGCAAGAACCATACTCTTTAGTAGAGCGACATCAGTGACGACTAAAACAGCGATATTATATCCTTTTTCAAATTGAAGATCGCGGAGGGATTTTTCTAATTCTTCGCGTCGGGCTTTGAAGCCGTGGAGATCGCGTTCCTCAACTTGTGAGACGCTGATAAACATACCTTGCTCGTTGAACTCTTTACGGTCAGAATGAATAATTTCCACAGTTGTGCCGTTTGCGATGAGCGAACCGACAGCGAAAAATTCATCGGCGAATTCTTTGGCGTCGACGCGTGCGATTCCGCTGAGCCAGGTAAGCATTTTGCGATCAAGCGTAGTGGTGGTCGGCGAGGTAAGGCATAGTGTGTCAGATACAATGCCACCGCAAAGACAGAGGGCGACGTCGGGTGCGGGAATAAGATCTCTATGGAAAAACTTACGAGCGACCAGAGTGCACGTTGAGCCGACTGGTTCGTTGAGGTAACGAATGGGTTCACGCGAAACAAGATCGCCGGAGAGGCGGTGGTGATCAATTACTTCGGTAATAGTGGCTTCCTCAATCCCTGTAACAGCTTGTGCGTATTCGTTGTGATCGACGAGAGCGAAGCGGAGTTTCGGTGGATCGACCAAGTCCGATTTGGCGAGTACGCCAAGCATCGCATCGGAACCGGCATCCATGACGGGAAACAGATCTTGATCTACAGAGACAAGTTGTTTTCGGATTTTGGAAACGGGTTCTTTGGCGTTTACCGAGATAAATTTTGTTTCCATCACATGGCGCACCGTGCGTGAACAGCGAATGAGTGTGCTAGCGCTGGCTGTGTCTTGGCGGCAGCGCAGAAGGACAGTTCCTTTGGAAATGGCGAATTCTCTAATTTCTTGAGAAACCATATTCTCACCTGTGACCAACAAGGCGCGTGCGCCGGATTCTATGGCTAGGCGCTGGACGATGGGTCGGTCACCGCAGACCACGAGGAAATTTTTTATGTTGCCATCATGGGTTGCCTTTTTGAGGCGAGATTTTACAGTTTCCTGAGAAGATGCGCCGACCAGAAGTATGAGATCTTCTTCCTCGTCCTGATCACAAATCGCTGCACCCAAGCTCTCCGCATCAAGTGTTGCAGCAAGATTGTTGAGAGAAGCATGGACCGTCCGGACGCTAATGCCTTCGGTATTGGCAGGCAGGAGAAGTTTGAGGAGGTTAATGTATTGGAGCATTCCTGCAACTGAGCCATCTTCGTTTACGACGGGGACGCAACGGATTGAGGCGGTGAACATCCGATTGTAGGCGGTGAGGAAAGTATCGGATGGGCGAACGGATATGACATCACGTTTGCATATCATTCCGGCGTTAGTGCGCGCATCTGTCAGAAGCTCTGGGGCTTCGATGCCTGCTTTTTCAAGAACCCACTTGGTGCGTTGAGAAACATCACCACAACGCGCAGCTATGGCATTTGGCTCATCTCCGCAGGCACGAAGCAGGGCGGCATGACCAATCGCAGAGCATACAGCATCGGTGTCTGGGTTCTTGTGTCCGATGACATAAAAGGGAAACATCGCAGTATCATTTATTTATGCGTCCAAAAGTGCAATCTTAAATCTCAGGTTCCAAAGTTCAATTTTCAAGGGAAGACAAAAGAATAGCCTCTAACTCTTTTTGTTACTTAAAGATTGAAATTTGAAATTTTACATCCGCTCGGGGCAACGGATGCCTAGGAGTCCGAGGCCTTGCTCCAGGATGGTTGAGGTTAGCTTACAGAGGGCGAGTCGGCTGGATTTGAGGGGTTCTTCGGATTTGAGGACTGGGCAGGCCTCAAAGAACGAGTGGAAGGCTCGGGCGAGTTCTAGCAAGTAGTTAGCTAGAAGGTTAGGTCGATGGTCTTCGATGACCATAGGTAGGACTTCCCCGAAGCGGGCTAGTAGGCGAGCGAGGTGGATTTCCTCGGATTTTTCTAGCTGAATCTTGGCTTTGCTGGCATCGAACTGGCCATCTAGTTTCCGGAAAATGGAGCGGATGCGGACCGTTGAATACTGCAGGTAAGGGGCGGTATCTCCCTGGAGAGCGAGCATGCGATCCCATGCAAACACGTAATCGGTGAGACGATTTTGTGAGAGTTCAGCGAATTTCACTGCGCCGATGCCGACGATTTCTGCAATTTCCTTGGCTTCATTGCCTTGGAGATCTGGGTTCTTTTCGGCGATGGCTGCGGCAGCGCGTTCAACGGCTTCTTCCAGTACATCGGTCAGCCCGACGTTGTCGCCGGAGCGGGTCTTCATGAGTTTACGGTCCTCGCCAAGAATCGAGCCGAAGGCAATATGGCGGAAGTCACCGGTTTTGCCCCAGCGTTGGGCGGCCTCGAAAATCTGACGGAAATGGAGTTGTTGCGGGACGCCGACGACATACCAGACTTGATCGGCGTTCCAGGTATCGATGCGGTATTGGATGGTTGCGAGGTCGGTGGTGGCGTAGAGGAATCCACCATCGGCTTTACGGATGATCGCCGGGTTATCGCTCCAGCCCTCTTCGCGGTGGACTTTGAAGGGATCTTGGCTGGGGTCTTTCGAGTCGTCGGAAAAAATACACACCGCGCCATTGCTCTCACGTGCGAGGCCTTTTTCGAGAAACTCATCGACTAAGCCTGCAAGCATGTCGTTGTAAAAGCTTTCACCTAGCCAGTGATCGAATTTCACATCCAAGCGATCGTAAATTTTCTGCAAACCGAATTTTGAAACATCAATGCATTGTTGCCAGATCGCGAGGTTTTCGGGATCGCCTGCTTGAAGTTTCACAAGCTCGATTTTACAAGTTTCGAGAACGCTAGGATCGTCTTTGGTCGCGGAGTTTACTTCGCGATAAACGCGGACGAGTTCTTTGATGGGATCCTGCTCCAGCGCATCGGCATCCAAGCGGGTTTTCCAACCATGTAGAATCATACCAAACTGAGTGCCCCAATCGCCGATGTGGTTATCGGCGATGACCTCGAATCCGAGGAAGCGTGCGATCCTGCAAAGCGAATCTCCAATGATCGTCGAGCGGATGTGGCCGACGTGCATAGGTTTAGCGACATTGGGAGCAGAAAAATCGACCACAATGCGTTTTCCTTTGCCTAGCTCTGGAGTGCCAAGGCGTGGGTCTTTCAGTAAGCCATCTGCATAGGCAGCGTAGGCTTCTGGAAGGATGGTGAAATTGATGAAGCCTGGGCCGTCGATCTTTGCTGTCGCGAGTCCTTCGATATCGACGGCATTTAGGATTTTTTCAGCGAGAGCACGAGGATTCGATTTCATCCGTTTTGCTAAAACCATGGCAGAGTTGCTTTGGTAATCGCCAAAACGAAGATCAGCAGCGGCCATGAGATTGGGCACAGTTCTCTCGCCAAGCACGGCTTCAAGCGCGATGGCGAGACGGGATTCAAGATTCTGAAGAAGGGTCATGGGGTAAATACGGAAATACTAAAAAGAAATATGAACCACGGATGAACACAGAAAAACACAGATAATTAAAGAGTTATGAATACTTTTTTCTCGCCGCTGGGTTGAGTGCTGAGATTCTTAAAGTTCTCTTACAATCTGTGTTCATTTGACTCAGTGTAAATGTTTGGTTTCGTCTTTGTCCGCTTGCCTCGGCCTTTTAGGGCTGCGCTCCCATTGCGGGTCCATTTATAAATCTGAGCTATCTAAGAGAATGTCTTCTGGAAACAGGTAAAATACTGAGATATATTTCAGCAAGGCTCTATATAAGCGTTGGTCCGTATGGCTTTTGGATCGAGGATTTCCAATATCTCATCGCGGGTCGTGGCGGTGGATAGCCTGCGGCGGACCTCACAGTTGGTAAACATTTTTGCGATCGCTGCAAGGGTGCGGAGATGGAGATGGTAGTCTTTCCGAGGAACGACGAACAAGATGATGAAATGCACGGGAGCATGATCGAGAGCTTCAAATTCGATGCCTTGTTTGGAGCGGCCGAAAATGGCGACGACATTTTGTATGCTGTCGGAAAACGTGTGCGGAATTGCAACACCGGAGCCGATCCCTGTGCTGATTTGAGCTTCGCGCTCTTCGAGGGCACTGAGGATCTCGTCGTAGCAGGCTTTTGGGATATCTCCGCGTTCGGTGAGGAAATCCACAAGTTCGACGATGGCAGGCCAGTGCTCGGTCGCATTCATATCCAAGAGGATGTGATCCGTATCGAGTAATTTCCCTAAATTCATAAAATCCCGTATTAAGACCAGAGTCGAGTTGGCGTCTGGGGGGGCGGAATTAACGATCTTGAGCTAGGTTTGCAAGATGTTTTGCAAAATCTAAATTGCCCAGAGGGTGAAAGATTTGCAAGTGATATACACAAACTACTCCACTTAACCTTGCAACTAGCCGTTTCCGAATGCATTGAAAGAGCCGCAGACTGAATTCATGAGCAGAAATGGCAAAGAAATTATTATTGGCACCCGTGGCAGCGAATTGGCACTTGTGCAGGCAACGGCGACCCAAGAATTATTGTCAGAACAATTTCCAGATTGGTCCATAAGCCTCCAGATCATCAAAACCACTGGAGATCGAAGGACGGATGTCTCGCTCGCCAATGTGGCAAAGGCTGAGGGTACGTTTGATAAAGGCGTTTTCATCAAAGAACTTGAAGAAGCTCTAGCTGATGGATCGGTGGATATCGCGGTGCATAGCCTAAAAGACATGCCGACTGTGCTCGATCCGAGGTTCGAGCTCGCAGCGACGCTTGAGCGCGCTCCGGTTCGAGATGTTTTACTAACTAAAGAAGCGGGTGGTTTGTCGGCTCTGAAAGAAGGAGCAAAAGTCGGCACCAGCAGTGTTCGGCGCGCCAAGCAGATTGAGTTTCTAAGGCCGGATTTGGTTTTGGTGGATTTACGTGGAAATGTTCCAACTCGTATCGAAAAGCTCGCACAAGGCGATGACTACGATGCTATACTTTTAGCTGAGGCTGGTTTGGTGAGGTTGGGTTTCATTCCAGAATTTTCTGAAAGCGATGCGGAACAGATCTCGGCATCGGCGCCGGTGTTTTGCACACGGCTTGTGGAGGATGTTTTTTTCCCAGCAGCAGGGCAGGGAGCGATTGGATTAGAAATCCGTAAAGGCGACGCCCGTTCGCTTGAGTTGGCGCGTTCGATTAGTCACCAAGAAACGTGGATCAAAGTCACCGCGGAGCGTGAGTTCCTCCGTTTGCTTGATGGTGGCTGCCATACACCGGTCGGCGTTTATTCTCATCTGTCTGGCAATCAAATTCATCTTCATGCTCGAGTGTTTCCAGAATCCGGAGGCCAACCTAAAGTAGGCTCCGCTACTGACACCGATCCTATCCAATCAGCACTCAAACTTTTTCAATCTCTCAAATGACATCCACAGGAATATGCTATCTAGTCGGCGCCGGACCCGGCGATCTTGGTCTCGTAACTTTACGTGCAAAGGAGTGTATCGAAATCGCTGATGTTCTCGTTTATGATGCACTCAGTAGTCCGGATCTACTTCGCTGGACGAAGCCTGGCTGTGAAAAAATCTATGTCGGAAAACGCGCGAAAGATCACGCGGTTCCACAGGATCAGATCAATCAGATCATTGTTGATTTCACGAAGGCAGGAAAGATCGTCACTCGTTTGAAGGGCGGTGACCCGATGATATTTGCGCGCGGTGGTGAAGAAGCGGCTGAACTTGCGGATGCAGGTGTGGCGTTTGAAATCGTTCCAGGAATCAGCTCGTCCATTGCTGGTCCAGCTTATGCAGGTATTCCTGTGACGCATCGTGATCACAATACCCAACTCACGATTTTCACAGGTCATGAAGATCCCACAAAGGGCTACACATCGATCGATTACGCCCAGCTTGCGAAAGCTCCTGGCACGAAAGTTTTCCTCATGGGCGTCGCACGTTTGAGAGAAATCACTAGCTCATTTATTGAGCATGGTGCGGCAGCTGATACGCCGATCGCACTCGTGCGTTGGGCGACGACTGGATCGCAATGGACGATCGAAGGAACCCTCGAAACCATTGCAGATATCGCCGAGAAAGCAGGGTTTTCATCGCCTGCAGTGGCTGTGATTGGAAATGTTGTTAAAGAGCGAGCGAAGATCAATTGGTTTGAGAAACGTCCGTTGTTTGGAAAAAAAATCGTTGTGACTCGCACCCGCGAGCAAGCTGGCGATCTCAGTAAGCGCCTTCAAAATCTTGGTGCGGATGTGATCGAACTTCCAACCATCCGGATCGAACTTCCAGAAGACCGCGAGGGATTTGCGGAGGGAGTGACTCATGCTCATGAATACGATTGGTTGATTTTCACCAGTCCAAATGGCGTTG
>CAWUUP010000169.1:0-7424 GCA_963925255.1 uncultured Luteolibacter sp. | reverse complement strand
GGCGAACTCTTCATTTTCGTAAACGATCTTACGTGGTAGGCCGTAGGTATTCAGAGGCTTACCACGAAGTGAAAACACTGCCTGAGTTTCGACATCACGGCTCTTGGTGATGGATCCCGATGCGGAGTCGCCCTCGGTGATGAACAAGGTGCTTTCTTCCCGGCGCTTGTGCTTGGAATCAAAACGGACCCGGCAATCTCGCAGTTTCTTGTTATGCACTTTTGCCTGACGCGCGCGTTCACGGGCAATTTTTTGAATTCCTTTTAAATCCTTACGCTCGCGCTCTGCGGCGAGGATGCGTTTCTGGATCGCTTCGGCAACTTGCGGATGCTTATGCAGATAGTTATCCAAGGACGATTTGAGGAAATTTAAAATAAAGGTTCTAAGCGACTCACCTTCAGGAGCGATCGTCGAGGAACCTAACTTGGTCTTCGTCTGCGATTCGAATACTGGCTCGATAATACGCACGCAGATCGCTGCTTCGATTCCAGCGCGAATGTCCGATGGATCGTATTGTTTTTTGTAGAACCCACGAATCACCTGCACCAAAGCCTCACGGAATGCCGCTAAGTGCGTACCTCCCTGAGAGGTGTTTTGGCCATTTACGAAAGTATAATAATCCTCGCTACTTTCCGCGCAATGCGTGAACGCGATTTCAATATCTTTGCCAATAAGATGGATGGGCGGATAGAGTGCCTCAGTTTCCATTTCCTCTCGCAACAGATCTAACAGTCCATCTTTGGAACGAAATTTCTTGTCGTTAAAAATTAGGGTGAGAGCCGGATTGAGATAGGAATAATATCGGCACATTTTTTCCACGAATGGATCACGAAAGCGGCTTTTAGCCGGAAAAATCGAGCGGTCGATTTCAAACGCCAAACGTGTTCCGTTCAAACCATCGTCTTTGCGTGGCTTTTTCATGTCCACGGTCAGTTGACCTTTAGAAAACTCTAGGGCTTTGGTTTCACCCTCACGCCATGATTGGATTTCAAAGAAGGATGCTAATGCATTCACCGCTTTAATCCCTACTCCGTTCAAGCCGACTGATTTTTTGAACGCCTCGCTGTCATACTTTGCTCCAGTATTGATCTGGGCAGCGCAGTCGAAGAGTTTTCCGAGCGGAATTCCACGACCAAAATCTCGCACTTCCACGCGGCCCTCGTCATCGATTTCAATCCGCACTTCTTTACCGTGACCCATGATGTGCTCATCGATTGAGTTATCCACGGCTTCTTTGAGCAAAATGTAAATTCCATCCTCAGGCGCGGATCCGTCACCCAGTTTTCCGATATACATTCCGGGGCGAAGCCGAATGTGCTCCCGCCAATCCAAACTCTTGATGTCGTCTTCGGTATATCCAGCTGCCATAATTACTACGGATTTCTAAAAGATCTTCCTCACGGGCGCAAGCACCCAAAATCGAAACTCAAAAATGGGCCGCAATCGTATATTCTGCCGTAGGTAGGTTCATGCTTTTAAAAAAATGAGGGAAGGAGAAAGATGCTCGATTCAACGAAACTGCTTCTGTTCCGATCGGTAATCATACCCAGCTGCCCGTAGTTTTTCGATCAATTCTTCCTCAGAAATATCATGAGTCTTCACTAAATCATCGAGGCATTCCGATTGGTTTCGTAGCTCAGTATTTACCAATCCAACCAGAAGATGTGGATCCATATTCTGCCATTTTGAAAAGTCCATAGAGTCGAATTATTTCCCTTTGAGCTGTTTGAGTAATGCCTGATCCAGATCGAAATGACCTGAACCGTGAGGTGCGGCCGCTTCTTTCTCCGCCACCTGATACTCAAATGCCTTGATCGGCTTAACTCCCTCCATTTCAGAGAGTAGATAAACACGAATGGTCAGCGCCTCTAGACCAGTTCCCTCATCCAGTTTACGAATAGCATACTGAACTTCGTTTAAGCCGCCACGCGCACCACCCATGACTGTCTCTGCTTCTTTACCATTGATGAATTTATGCCGACTTACCTTGTTAACCAAGACCTCGACTTCTCTTCCAGGGCAGAATACATATACCTTTGCAATGGTCGTCGCGGTTTGCACCGCAACGGATACAGCTGGAATAACTCCTGATGGCTCTGACTCTGGAACACCTTTCAAATAGCTTAAATCACCTTGTGCCAATTCTGTGCGAACATCAGGTAATGCAGTTAGATTTACGAAATCCGCTTTATCATAAAGATAGCGATTTCCGCTTTGAATAAATGATAGCACGAGAAGATTATCAGTTGGTTCACCGCCTACACCAAAATTGATCTTGCCAAAATAAGCCGCCTTGGCGGTTGGTCCGTTTTGGCTCGCTGTTAGAAACTTTAACCCACTCAGAACTGGCGGCGGTGCTGGCAGATTAAAGACCGAAGCCGGAAATGGAAGCTTCTCAGAAATGATCCGGTTCTTCACCTCCACCTGACGATGTTCTGCGGTTATTTGCTGCCAACTGCGAATATCCTTCTTGATTAGTGAATCTCGCCAAATGCTATAGGTCTTCTCAAGATTGGCTTGCAGTGCCTCATCAGCCATCGAGATAGAGGGGAAAATCAAAATAAAACTAAGAATTAAACCTTTCATAAACAAAACGATTGGACAAACCCCCCGAAATCACAACAAACAAATCCATGCGTTTTTCAACTCTCTTGGAAAACGCCTTTTAAATCATGAGTCAAATTTTACAGAAGATCGCTGCGATCGGTGAATCCCGCGATAAAGAGCTCCTGAAATCCGCGACCACCTACGTTTACGTAAACCATAATGGTGTCGATCTCATCGCTCATGTATTTTTTCCTGAAGGACCAGTCACGACTTCTAGACCTGCGATCGTCTTCTTTCATGGCGGTTTCTGGGATGTCTCGATGGTCCCGCAATTCGTTCCTCATTCGCATCACTTTGCCTCGCGCGGTATGGTAGCAATATGTTTCGAGTATCGAATCAGCTCCAAGCACCAATCCACTCCCGTTGATGCAATTGACGACTCGATCTTCGCCCTGAACTGGCTCAATGCGAGTGCAGAAGAGCTGGGAATTGATCTTAATAAAATGGTTTTCAGTGGTGCCGCTGGGGGTGCTTATCTCTCGCTCCTACTGGGGATGCGTGAGGATCAGGATTTATCTCCACCATTTCGCCCAAAAGCGCTCATTTTATTCAGTGCTTTGGTCAACACCACCTCAAAAGGCCAACTTTCCGAGCGTTTTCCATCAATCAAATCCAGCACCAAACTCAGTCCGAGCCGACTTGTTCGCAGGAAGCTTCCACCGATGATGTTCTTCCACGGCACATCGGATCGGGTCACCCCGTTTTCTGAAATCGCCACCTTCTGCCGCCGCATGAGATGGCGTGGTAACCGCTGCCAATTGATCGACTTCAATGCCGCAGAACACAGTTTCTTCAACTTCAACGTCAGCCACTCGAATTTTGAAGTTACTATCAACGCGGCTGATCATTTCCTAGTCGAACTTGGAATCATCGAAGAGCAGCCCGAGGAAACCTACGAAGTGCGGGAGGTTTGAAAGGTGATGCTCCATCGCCGAGGGCGCGGCGATCTCCCCCGACATGATCGGGGCTACTAAACGAGATTGAAAATCGCGATTCCTTTCTGTTATCTACAAAAAAGCGGCTAGGATTGCTCCCAGCTGCTTGGACGAATTTTCATCAATTAGCCAATCACCTCTGGCCAATCCGTATGGAACATTTCGCCGCGCGGCTTGTCGGTGCGCTCGTAGGTGTGTGCTCCGAAGAAGTCACGTTGTGCTTGTAGCAGGTTTGCAGGAAGCACTGCACTGCGGTAGCTGTCGTAGTAACCCAGCGATGCGCTGAAAGCAGGAACGGGGATACCTGCAAGCGTTGCGAGTGAAACCACTTCGCGCCAGTTTTGTTGAAACTCGTTGAGGAGTTTCGTGAAGAACGGAGCGAGCATCAGATTGGTGAGCTTTGGATCTTTGCGGTAAGCATCGGTAATGTCGTTGAGGAAACGAGCACGGATAATGCAACCCCCACGCCAGATCGCAGCGATCTTGCCGAGGTCAAGTCCCCAATCTTTTTCTACACCCATCGAAGCGATGAGATCGAGGCCTTGTGCGTAAGAAATGATCTTCGAAGCAAATAAGGCATCGTGAACTTTCTTAACGAGCTCGGCTTTATCGATGGAAATTTTCACTTCAGGACCTTTGAGGAACGCGCTTGCAGCGACGCGCTTGTCTTTCATTGATGAAAGAATACGAGCTTCGACAGCAGCGTTGACCGTGGAGATCACGACGGCGTTTTCGACGGCGTTGATCAAAGTCCATTTGCCCGTGCCTTTTTGACCGGCGGTATCGAGAATCTTATCCACCAATGCAGCACCAGTTTCAGGATCGGTTTGTTCGAAGATCTTGGAGGTAATTTGGATCAAGTAGCTTTCAAGATCGCCGTCGTTCCAGTCGGTGAAGACTTTTGCAAGTTCCGCAGGAGTGAAGCCCGCAGATTTAAAAATGTTGTATGCTTCGCAGATCAACTGCATGTCGCCATATTCGATTCCGTTGTGGATCATTTTCACGTAGTGACCTGCACCACCGGTGCCGATGTGTGTGACGCATGGCTCACCGTCAACTTTAGCGGAGATGCTTTCGAAGATCGGCTTCATGACATCCCAAGTAGATGTCGGGCCGCCTGGCATGATGGATGGGCCTTTACGAGCACCTTCTTCACCACCGGAAACACCGGCACCGATGAAGCGGAAGCCAAGATCGCCAAGCCATTTGTCGCGGCGTTCAGTATCGGTGTAGAGCGAGTTTCCACCATCGATGATGATGTCGCCTTTATCGAGAAGCGGGAGGAGTGATTCGATCACAGCATCAACCGGACCACCGGCTTTCACCATGATCATGATCTTGCGTGGAGAAGACAATGACTGCACAAAGCCTTCGAGAGTTTTTTCACCGACGATTTTCTTATCGGGATGTTTGGAGACAAACTCCTCCATCGCGCTGGTCGTGCGATTATAAACCGAGACTTGAAAGCCTCTTGATTCTACGTTCAAAACAAGATTCTGACCCATGACGGCCAGTCCAATTAGTCCAAAGTCACTGTTACTCATAATTTTTTTGGGAGTTCCCTGCGCGGGGAAATAAGAGACAGGACGATTGAGTGCAACACCTTGTTGCCTTTTCTCAATCTATTTTGCACATTCGTCGCGTGAACCTGCCAAATACCATAACTCTCTCACGCCTCATTCTGACGGCTGCGTTCGTTATTTTCGTAGCATGGGAAAGCACGTGGGGCCACGTCACCGCCCTGATTCTCTTTATCATCGCGGCCGCCAGCGATTTCTTCGATGGCTGGCTAGCTCGTAAAATGAACCTCGTTACTCCCCTCGGCAAACTCCTCGATCCCCTCGCTGACAAAATCCTCGTCTGTGCCGCCTTTGTATTTCTCACCGCAAAAGGCGTCTGCCCGGTCTGGATTACGGCTCTCATTATCGGTCGGGAATTCCTCGTCACCGGCCTCCGCCAAATCGCCATCGAAGCCGGACAAGTCCTCGCCGCTGACAATTTAGGGAAATGGAAGACTACTTTCCAACTCACCTACCTTATTACCGGCCTAATCTGGCTAACCTTTGAAACGATAGAGAAAATTCCGCCATCGCTTAAATTTCTCCATACTCTCACCACTCCATGGGGTGAAAACGCTTGGCTGATGCCCATCACTTTAGGCATCGCCGTCGCTCTCACCGTTATCTCCGGGTGGAACTACCTTTGGTCTTCGCGCTATCTGCTTAAAGGCTGATCTATTTTCCTAGCAGATAAGCGAACAGATCTTTGAGTTCGTCTTCGTTCAAACGGTTGATCATCGCGGGTGGCATTGGAGAGACTTTGGATGGAGTCATGCTCTTGATGTCATAACGACTGATTTCCACCCGATTAGAAAAATCAAACGGATTGATTCCCAGGATTAGAATCTCGTCCTTCTCGTTCAGAACACGTCCCGTGATAGAAGTTCCATCATGTTTCAATATCTCGGTGAATTCGTATTGATCGGAAATGACTTGGCTGGGCTCGACAATGGAATTTGCGAGATCCTCGACTTTGAACCGACCTGATAGATTTGTCAGGTCGGGTCCTTGAGCTCCGCCTTCGCTACAAAATTTGTGACAGGTTGCACAAAGTGATGCCTGAAACATGGCTTTGCCATTTTCCAGATTGCGATTAGTTAGACCTTCACCTGTGACTTTGACGATTTCTTTTACCGTCCAGTCTCTACCCGGACCTTTGACAGGAGGCAGGGAGGCGGGTTTCACTGCAGGTGCTTTGGCCTCAACCGCAAAGAGTTTTTGCTCTTCGGGCGTGCCGTTTTCATAGATCTGTTTGCGGATCAGGGCGATGAATGAGGCGTAGCTGTTGCCGCCGCTGCGGCTTTCGATTTCACGGAACCAGTTGAAAACACGTCTTCTCTCATCCCCTTTCCAAGGGCCTTTGACCGCTCTCAAGCAATAGATGTAATGAATCTGAGCGGACGGGGGATGATTCTTGATCACCTGATTGATGTCGCTGCCATATCTCGAATTGCGCTCCACCAACACTTTCCAATCTTCCGCATCAGCAGCAGGAGCTTCGTCCATCAGTTTCAAAGTTCTCGAAACGACATTCGGCGCCTGAAGATAACAAAGCATGCGTGCGAGTTCGAAATTCATCGAGCGATCCGTTGCTGGGTAGGACGCATCGATTTTTAAAATAATAGCGGTCTTCTCTGCTTCGGATGGCTCGCCACCACGAATGAACACTAGGCCAGTGGCTCTTAGCCAGTTGACCTGTTGTTGTTGGGAAAGTCTTTTCCAATCGACTTTCAACAAAGTTTCCAAAGCAATGCTACGATGTTTTTTCCCATCCAATCTGGCAAGTGCCATCGATCCTAAAATGCGCGACCATGCGTCTTTCTTAGTTGAAATATTCGTGATCCATCCAGCATCCGGTGAACGTTCCAAGGCAGTGCGTGCCATGAAACGCAGGGTGCGCTCTTCTGAACTCAATTGGTTGAGCGCAAGATCAGCATCGAACTTTTTCGGATCGCGGATCATTTCCGCAAGCTTGTCCCGGGTTGGGTTGGGTGTGGATTTTGCTAACTGAGGTGCGGTGGATTCCTTACCCGTATAAACCACTCTCCAGAGATGAGATTTTCCTTTGCGACCACCCGTCGCGAAATACATCGAGCCATCTTTTCCAATAACCGCATCTGTTAGAGGCAATCCGGCACCGGAGATGAACTCCTCTTTCTCGGCTTTGAAAGAAGAACCGTCCGGTGTGAGATGCACGGCGTAAATCGTCGCGAAAGTCCAATCGAAGGCATACAGCGCTTGTTGATATTTTGCAGGAGCTTTGAAACCACGACCTGCGAGCATCCCTGTCGGCGATCCCGGACCGATATTGAGAACTGGGCCC
>CAWUUP010000168.1:0-3179 GCA_963925255.1 uncultured Luteolibacter sp. | reverse complement strand
CTCAGCAGGTTGCTCGACCTCAGCAGGTTGCTCGACCTCAGCAGGTTGCCCGACCTCAGCAGGTTGCTCGGCCTCAGCAGGTTGCTCGGCTCTTTCAGATAGATCTGTCGAATCTATCTGAACCTTCAGATCTGTTTTTTGAGAAATTGCGCTCCCAGCCAAACCACGCACCCCAAAACTCACCCATTGCTCTGCATGAGCCGATGGAGGGAGGTCCGATTTGAGATTCACTAAGGATTGTCCAAGCCCCGCCTCAAAAAAAGCCCACGCTACTTCCAGATCAGCGGCGGCCATTTGCGGAACCGCACTAGCGAGTGCTTTGAGATACAAATCGTTCATCTGCTTCCGGCCATCGGCCAGTGTCTGCGACATCAATCCAGTCGGAAAAACCATCACCCGTCCCGCGAGTTTCAAGAAAAATGAAGGATCCATTTCCACCCGACCCGCAGCAGCCAGAACCGAGTTCACATAAGCTGCAACAATCACCTCGACTGGACCGCGAGACTCCAGCCTGTCCTTTGTAGCTTCGGCGTAGTAGGGTCGCTCTGCATTTTCCAAAGCCTCAACCCGCGCTGCATCGACTGCCTCCATCACATGGGACATCACCAAATCCATCAGTCCCTCCCGACTTCCGAAATGATAGTTCACTGCTGCAACGTTCGCTTTAATCGATCCCGTAATATCCCTTACCGAAACGAGATCAAATCCCTTTTCCACTACCAAACGCTCAGTCGCATCCAACAATTTTCTCTTCGGACCAGCTTCAGGAACTTTCAAATCACGCATGCCTTTGAAACAATCGTTCCAAGCAAAAATGTCAATCCCCTAGGCTTCTTTATAATAACAGTCTTAAGAAATAGGGATTTAACCGCGAGTGGATGCTAATAAACGCGAATAAAATTAAATATGATTCAAAGAATAGTTACAGAGCCTCTCAAATAAATTTTACTTAATATGACCAAAACATCTTCACATTAGCATTCATTCGCGGTTCTTTTTTATAGTTTGCTTGATGATCAGAATCAATGATTCGTGAAAATCCACATTCTTCCTTGGAGTTTAAAATTTAAAAATTAGTGTCTCCCGCACATGCCCGGCCTCATCATCGCCCCTCGCGCCAGAATTTTTCATGGCCACGAATGGATTTACGCTTCCGAAATCAAAAAATCTTTTGGTAATCCCCAGCCAGGAGACGTCATCACATTGAAAGATTTCCGCGATCGGCCGCTTGGATCAGCTATCTATAATCCCGCCTCCCAGATCGTCGCTCGCCGCTTTTCGCGTCGCCGCCAAGATCTCGATGCTGATTTCTTCATTCGCCGCATCCGCCAAGCAATCAACTTCCGCATCGAAACGCCGGGTCTCGATGAAACCCTCTGCCGCATCGTTTGGTCAGAGTCAGATGGCATTCCCGGCCTCATCGTAGATCGATACGGAGATCACCTTTCTGTCCAGACGCTCACCCTTGCCATGGATATGCGGAAAGATCTCATCCGCGATGCGTTGATCGAAATCCTCGCACCAAAATCCATCACCCTTCGCAACGACTCTTCCTCACGTAAAGCCGAAGGCATGGAGCCCTGCATCGAACTTCTCTACGGAGAAAATCCCGGCTCGTTCATGGTTCACGCCAATGGCCTCGATTTCGAGATCGATCTGGTCGATGGACAAAAAACCGGTCTCTACCTCGATCAACTCCAAGCACACAACGAGGTCGCAAAATTTTCCAAAGGTCTGCGTGTCCTCGACTGCTTCACCAACCAAGGTGGATTCGCCTTAGCCTGCGCGAAAGCAGGCGCAGCGAAAGTAACCGCCGTGGATATCTCTGCCTCTGCCTGCGCCGCCGCGCGCAAGAATGCCGAGCTCAACAACCTCTCCATCGATGTCATCGAGGCCAATGTCTTCGATTTCCTGAAAGCCGCCCAACCGGAATACGACCTCATCATCCTAGATCCACCGAGTTTCACGAAAAACAAAAAGACCCTGATGGACGCGATGCGTGGTTATAAAGAAATCCACCTCCGCTCCCTCAAGTTGCTCGAAAAAGGAGGCCTGCTTTCCACCTTCTGCTGCTCGCACCACGCATCACGCGGGTTGTTTCTAGAAAATCTCGCCGATGCCTCAGTCGATGCGAAGAAATCGCTCCGCCTCGTCGCCGAGCATACCCAACGCGCCGATCACCCAGTGTTGATTTCCCTTCCGGAAACATCCTACTTGAAAGGTTTCACCTCTCAAGTCATCGCCACCAGGTAGCGAATGTCGAATCTCCTCTAGGAAATTTCAGCATTTTAGTTTTCACATCTAAATGGACTACTCCCAACTCATCGCCAAACGCAAAGATCGCTTCCGTGAACTCGAAGAAGCCATCGGCGACCCAAATCTTTTCGACGATCCGAAACGTGCGACCGAAATCCTGCGCGAGCATCGCAAGCTACAGCAAACACTCCAAGTTTGGGATACATTGAAGAGCACCGAAATTCAGCTCGCCGATAACCAAGAGCTGGCTCGTTCCGATGATAAAGAACTCTCAGCCATGGCCGCAGAGGAAATCCCAGAACTCGAGAAATTATTATTACAACTCCGCGAGGACATACAATACGCCTTACTCCCTGCCGATCCTAACGAAGACCGCGACGCCCTCGTCGAGATCCGCGCCGGCGCGGGTGGTGATGAAGCATCTCTTTTCGCTGGAGAAATGATGCGTGCTTATCAGCGTTACGCCGATTCTAAAGGCTGGAAAACCGAGCACCTTGAAAGCTCCCCTTCAGAGGTCGGTGGTTTCAAAGAAGTCATTCTAAAAGTCACTGGCGACGAAGTTTTCCGTCACCTCAAATACGAATCCGGCGTCCACCGTGTGCAACGCGTTCCTGCCACCGAAACTCAAGGCCGCATCCATACCTCCACCATCACCATTGCGGTTCTGCCAGAAGCTGAAGAGGTCGATGTTGAAATGAAACAAGAAGACCTCCGCATTGAAGTTTGCCGCTCCGGCGGTGCAGGTGGACAACACGTCAATACCACAGACTCCGCCGTCCAAATTTTTCACATTCCAACAGGTCTCTACGTCCGCTGCGAACACGGTCGCTCTCAAATCAAAAATAGAGAGATGGCCCTCGATATCATGCGCTCCCGCCTCTACGAGAAAAAACTCCAAGAGCAACAAGCTGCCTACTCAGAAA
>CAWUUP010000167.1:0-20815 GCA_963925255.1 uncultured Luteolibacter sp. | reverse complement strand
CTTGTTGCCGGTATAGTTGTCCGGGTCATATGCGACGTCCGTGGTCACGTCGACGTCGAACGGAGCGTAGTCTTCCGCCACGCGTTGCCAGACACTCTTCATCCATGCCTGCTCCGCATCGTTGAAGTTAGTCCTGTCGGCATCCTGGGACCAGACCTTGACGTTATAAGAGGCGACACCGCTGGTGGTGTTCCAAGCCGTCCCTGATACGGTCCCGCCGTTGAAGTCCAGGTAGATGCGCCTAGTGGCCCCGAGTCTAGAATGATAAGCAGGAGGAGAGCTAACCAGCACGGCCGCATTTGCGATGGGCGGCAACTCACTGGTTTGACTAGGCTCGGGGGCAATGCTCCCGGTTGGGCTGGAGTTGTCATCGGGTTCTGCGGGCATGGTGGGGCTGTGTGAATGACCCTGACAATCACCATGGGAGTCTAGGCACACGATGTAAATACCGCCTCCATTGTCCACGCGTAGGTGTTTCGCGGCGTCGGTAGCATCGAAGTCGAACGTGTGTAGGCAATTCGTGGCTTTTTCCCTCGCCTGAGGATTGAGCGATTGAAGGTTGGTTTTGAGTTCTCCAGCTGGCAACTCCTCGATGAGGAATGGATTCCCCTTTCCAAATGCTTCTCGGGCTGATTCTCCGGCAAAGGCCATCGACGTGGCGATGCCAAGCCAGGCGAGCATGGCAACCGTGCTTGGAAATGAGGCTCTTGTCATGGATTACGAGGTGGAGGCTCTTGGTGAGTAGTTTAGCAGGTAACAACGCTAAGGGAATGTTAATATTGAATCCAGTGTATTCTGCGCCAGGTGAAAAAGCAAATTCCTAGCAGTCAGTCTGCTTACTTCGCTCAACATGGCGACATCCAAGGCGATTCACTTGCCGCCCTACCAGAGACTCAAGAGTGCGTTCCCTCGGCTTGTCGCAATTGTCGAAGACCTGAAGAAAAACGACCACCGAAGCCTCTCGAAGCAACTCCAATTTTTTACGGCACAAATCATCGAAGGCGCGACACACAAAGCGCAAGGCATGGACATCGCCTGCTTGCCAGACACGGACGCACTAATAGTCCCCCACTCATTCAAAAACCTAACTCGAACGCTTCTCAATAACTCCATTCGCGAAGTGACATCACTCAACCTCGAAAGCCTCTGCCCATGATTCCAGAAACCGCTCATGCCATCTCTCAGGTCCTTCGATGGCTACTCGGTAAAATTGGTTACCTATTGGTTACCAATTTTACCTCACTATTAGTTCATCTAGGGACACTTTGGTGCGCTTTTAGAGTGCGGCTCAATTACTCCAGATTGACGAATATCTCTTTATTTAAAAGGATTACGCTGGAGGCGGAGGTGGGAATCGAACCCACGAATGACGGTTTTGCAAACCATTGCCTTACCATTTGGCGACTCCGCCGTAACCGGCGCGGGAAGCGATTGATTACGTGGGAACGTGTTGCCTGTCAATGCCCGGATTGGCAGAAAATGCTTCATAAGCCATTCTTCGACTAGCGAAGGCGCGTTTTCCGCTTATTCTCTGCGCGTGGGAAAAAAATCGGATAAATCAGAGAAAAACGCGCATATCGCCCTACGTGGTTGCCGCCAGCACAATCTACAGAGCATTGATCTCGATATTCCACTTGGAAAACTCACGGTCGTCACTGGCCCATCGGGATCGGGAAAATCATCCCTCGCGTTCCACACGCTCTATGCAGAAGGGCAACGCCGTTACGTCGAAACCTTCTCGCCCTATGTCCGGCAGTTTTTCGATCGGATGGACAAGCCTGATGTCGATTCGATTACAGGCATTCCTCCTGCCATCGCGATCGAGCAGAAAAATCACGTCCGCACCACCCGCTCAACGGTTGGCACGCTTACTGAGATTAACGACTACCTAAAGCTCCTCTTCGCTCGCCTCGCAGTCGGTTATGATCCTGTCACAGGTGATGAAATCCGACCCGATTCTTCCGACTCCGCAGCAGCATGGGCGAACGAGCATTTGAAAGGCGAAGACATCCTTATCACTTTTCCCATCCCTGTTGCAAAAGACACGCAAGCCAGTGAGTTATTCCCCTTCCTAAACTCTCAGGGCTATCTCCGAGTTCTCATCAAAAATGAAATTCTGCGCACCGATGAAACACCGCCTGCGAAACTCCCTTCTTCCTTGCTCATCGTTCAGGATCGATTGAAAAACACTCCTACAAATTCTTCCCGCCTTCTCGAAGCACTCGAAGCCGCCTTCCATCTCGGAAAAGGCCACTCCTCCATCATTCATCCCAAGCGCTCACAAGCCTTTTCTAACACTTGGACCAATCCAAAAACTGGCTTCAACCTCCGCCCGCCAACCCCAGGACTTTTTTCCTTCAACTCCCCACTCGGTGCCTGCCCGAAATGCCGTGGCTTTGGGCGCATCATCGGAATCGATCTCGAAAAATCTGTCCCCGATCCATCTCTCAGCATCAAGCAAGGCGCGATCAAACCTTTCCAAGGAGAACGCGGTGAAGAATGTCAACGTGATCTCATCCGTAATTGCAAAGAACGCGGAATCGACCTCAACACTCCTTGGGAAGACCTCGATGAAGATACCCAAGAATGGATCTACTATGGAGATCGTAGAACTAACTCACCCGAAGAGCTAGAGGAACTCTGGCAATCCGGTGCTTGGTATGGAGTAAAAGGATTTTTCGATTGGATGGAAACAAAGTCCTACAAGATGCATGTGCGCGTCTTCCTGTCTCGCTACCGCTCCTACACCACCTGCGACGCCTGCCGTGGAAATCGCCTTCAACCCGAATCACTTTGCTTCAAAGTCGAAGGGAAAACGCTGCCTGAAATCTGGCAACTCCCAGTCTCCGAACTTCTCCCGTGGTTTGAAGATCGAAAATCGAAAATTTACAACCCGTCCGCCAAATCCTTGGCGAAGGAGAATCATCAACTTGTCCGTCGTAGCCACGGCGAAGTCGGATCGTCAATCTCTTCCGACAGCACCCTCAAGCTCGTCCTAACAGAAATTCATTCGCGCCTCCATTATCTCAACGAAGTTGGACTCTCCTACCTCACTCTCGATCGGCAGACCCGAACGCTCTCCGGTGGCGAAGTCGAACGCGTCAATCTCACCACCTGCCTCGGCGCTTCACTCACTGGCACCTTGTTTGTCCTCGATGAACCAACGGTCGGCCTCCACCCGCGCGATATCGATCGACTCGTCGGCATCATGCATGGCTTGCGCGACAAGGGAAATACCTTGGTCGTCGTCGAGCACGAGCAAACCGTCATGCAAGCAGCTGATAACCTCGTCGATATGGGCCCTGGCGCGGGCCAGCACGGAGGTATAGTCATCTATCAAGGGAGCGTGGGCGTCCCGCCCGCACTAAAAAAATCAAAAATCAAAAAATCACAACCTGTCCGCCGCAGCCTTGGCGAAGCAGGATCATCAATCGTAAATCCAGCTCCCACCGGAACTATTCCCTGGCTCACAGGCGAAAAATTCATCGCCATCCCTAAAATTCGCCGCAAGCCCAGCAAAGCGAAAATCTCCATCAAAGGCGCCACCCGCCATAACATCCGTAAGCTGGATTTTGATCTCCCGCTGGGGCTATTCGCTTGCTTAACCGGTGTATCTGGTTCTGGAAAATCCACTCTCGCTCACGAAGTTCTCTATCAAAACATTGCGCGTAAACTTGGAATAGAAACCCAAGAAGAAGCCGCGCCTATTAAAGACATACTAGGAACCCAGTATCTCAGTGGGGTCGAACTTGTCGATCAAACTGCCGTCGCCCGAACTCCTCGCTCTACACCTGCGGTTTTCCTTGGGGCATTTGATCCGATTCGGCAGCTTTTCTGTGAAACTGATGCTGCGAAATCCGCTGCACTCAAGCCCGGATTCTTTTCCTTCAACTCAGGAGAAGGTCGCTGCGATCGCTGCGCGGGAAATGGCTTTGAAAAAGTGGAGATGCAGTTCCTCTCAGATCTCTACGTCACCTGCCCCGACTGCAACGGCCGCCGCTACAAATCATCCACGCTGGATTACACGTGGAACGAAAAATCCATCGCCGACATCCTCGACCTCACTGCGTCCGAAGCCGTGGCATCTACCTTCAAGCGCCAAGCCAAATACTCCAAAAAGGATCAACGTCTCATCGAGCAAATCCAAACCACTCTCGATCCCCTTCTCCAAGTTGGCCTCGGTTACCTAAAACTCGGCCAAGCTCTCAACACTCTCTCCGGCGGCGAATCCCAACGCTTGAAACTCTGCCAACTCCTCGCCTCATCTACCTCTAAGCTCTCCGCTCCCAGCTCTAAGCTCTTGATCTTGGATGAGCCCACCACCGGCCTTCACTTTTCCGATATCGAAAATCTGTTAGGAGTATTTCAAAAACTCGTCGAGTCCGGACATTCCTTACTCGTGATCGAGCATAATCTCGACGTCATCAAATCCGCCGACTGGATCATCGACCTCGGGCCGGAAGCAGGAAAGCACGGTGGACAAATTGTCGCCCAAGGAACCCCGGAAGAAATCGCCAAACACAAATCCCCAACTGGCACCTACCTTCGCGAAGCGCTCAAAGGATCGAAAACTTCAGTCCGTCCGAAAGCGAGGCAATCTCCACTATCCAATATCCCATCCCAAATATCTTTACGTGGTGCCCGCCATCACAACCTCAAAAACATCTCCATCGATATTCCACGAGATCAACTCGTTGTGATCTCGGGACTCTCTGGATCAGGCAAATCCACCCTCGCCTTCGATATTCTCTTCGCCGAAGGACAACGCCGTTTTCTCGACTCCATGTCGGCCTATGCGCGCCAGTTTGCAGAGCAACTGGAGAAACCTGAAATCGACCAACTGCATGGCCTGCCGCCCACAGTTGCCATCGAACAACGTGTTTCCCAAGGAGGCGGCAAATCCACAGTCGCTACGGTGACCGAGCTATGGAATTTCATCCGCCTGCTGTATTCAAAACTCGGAACTCTGTATTGCCCCGACTGCCTCGTTCCTGTTGAAAAACAATCCCTCGCCGCAATCGAAAATCACATCCGTTCGGAACTTAAAAAAGGACCCGTGAAAATACTCGCTCCACTGATCCGTGGAAAAAAAGGTTATCATACGGAAATCGCGCAATGGGCTTTAAAACAAGGATTTACGACACTCCTAGTAGATAAGCAATTCAAGCAGGCTGAGGATTTCACCCGCCTCGAACGCTTCGTCGAACACGATATCGATGTCGTGGCGGCAGATTATATCCGCCATGCCAAACCCAAAGATCTAGTAGACGTCCTTTCCCGTTCTCTCACCATCGGTAAAGGACTCATCAAACTTTTCACCGCAGATAAGAAATTCATCCTCCTCTCAACCCAAGCCAGCTGCCCTTGTTGCAACCGCTCATTCGAAGAACTCGACCCACGCCTGTTTTCCTTCAACTCCCCACATGGCTGGTGCAAAGAATGCAGAGGCCACGGAAAAGTTCCCAAACGCCGACAGTTTATCGATACTTCGCGTTTCGATTCCGTCCTGGAAGCTGAGCTCGATGCAGATCGCTCCATCGACCGAATGGAAGACACCGAACTCATCGAGTGCCCTTCTTGCGAAGGCTCACGCATCAATCCCGTAGGCTCAGCTGTGAGGCTGTGCAACAGTGGCTGGGGATTCCAGCCCCAGGCCGTTCGGGGGGATTCCAGCCCCCCGGATTCCATCGCTGCGATCTCCAACCTCTCAATCAACGAAGCATCCTCCCAATTCAGCAAACTCAAATTCACCACCCCCCGCGAAAAACTCATCTCCCGCGATATCATTCCAGAAATTTCCCAACGTCTGTCGTTTCTTCAAGAAGTCGGGCTCGGTTATCTCCATCTGAATCGTTCCGGAAATACCCTTTCTGGCGGCGAATCGCAACGCATCCGCCTTGCTGCACAACTTGGCTCCAACCTACGCGGAGTGCTGTATGTGCTAGACGAGCCAACTATCGGCCTGCACCCACGCGACAACGCCGCTCTCCTCAAAACTCTAACCGCTCTCCGTGATCAGGGTAACTCAGTAATTATTGTCGAGCACGATGAAGACACCATTGCGGCGGCGGATCACTTGATCGATCTGGGACCCGGCGCAGGAAGATTGGGTGGCGAAATCGTATACGAAGGAAAGCCGCCTCTTCTGAAAAATCAAAAATCAAAAATCGTCAATCTGTCCGCCGTAGCCTTGGCGAAGGAGGATCATCAATCGACAATCTCTTCCCCTACCCTACGCGCACTTTTAAACCCTATCATCCATCCAACCCGTGGCGAGCGACGAGCTGTTAGCAAATCCCACCCATTCCTCAAGATTACCGGTTGCCACGCGAACAATCTAAAATCTATCGACGTCGCGATTCCTCTCTCACGTCTCACGGTTCTCACAGGGATTTCCGGCTCAGGAAAATCCACGATCATGCACCAATGCGTGGCAGCGCTCTCCAGTCGCCGTTCTGCAGCAAAATCACCCTTCAAAAAAGTCAGCGGCGAGAAGTCCATCAAAGCCATCTACGAGGTGGATCAATCCCCCATCGGAAAAACCTCACGCTCTTGTCCAGCCACCTATGTGAAAGTGTTCGATCACATTCGTGCACTCTTCGCACAACTCCCCGAAGCACGCATGCGCGGGTTCGATGCATCGCGATTCTCTTTCAACACCGAAGGCGGTCGCTGCCCGGATTGCAAAGGCAACGGACGAGTGAAGCTTGAAATGGATTTCCTGCCATCCACTTGGGTGCACTGCGAAGGCTGCAATGGTATGCGCTATAACCCCGCAACCTTGGAGATTGCCTTCAAAAGCAAAGACATCGGCCAAGTGCTCGCGATGACTATCGATGAAGCTGCGATCTTTTTCGAATCCCAACCGCGTATCTCCGCTCCGCTCAAACTCATGGCCGATACCGGCCTCGGTTACCTCCAACTCGGACAACCATCTCCCACTCTTTCCGGCGGCGAGGCTCAACGCATCAAACTCGTTTCTGAGCTCATCAAAGGACGCGGCGCACGCGCGCAACTTACAAATCGCCAATTTCAAATCTCCAATCTCTATTTGATCGAAGAACCCACGGTTGGACTTCACCACGAAGACATCCGTCGTTTGATCGACATCCTCCATCGCCTCGTTGACGAAGGACATACAGTCGTTGTCATCGAACACCACATAGCCGTCGCAGCAGAGGCAGATTGGATTCTAGACATCGGCCCTGAAGCCGGAGAAAACGGTGGAACCATCGTCGCCCAAGGCACACCGGAAAGCATAACGAAATCCAAAACCTCTCGCACTGCTCCGTTTTTGAAAATCGCTCTGGGTAGGGATTGATTTCAAATAGCCATCACTATGAAACCTAGCATCTTCATCCTCATGGGCGTTTCCGCTGCAGGTAAAACCACATTGGGAAAAGCCCTAGCTGATGCGACTGGTGGATTATTTCTCGATGGTGATGATTTCCACTCTGCCAGCAATCGGGAGAAAATGACGGCAGGCATCCCGCTCACCGATGCGGATCGGAAAGACTGGTTGGAAGCCATCGCTCAGCTCATCGTGACTCAAGCGAGCGAACCTTGCCTTACTTTCATCGCCTGCTCGGCATTGAAACAAAGCTACCAAGAAACTCTCCGAGCAGCGGATCGGTCACTTACCTTCTTGTTCTTAACTGCAGATAAAGAAACCCTCCGTAATCGCATCACTCAACGCTACGAAGTGGGTGAGCATTTCATGCCGCCATCTCTGCTCGATTCTCAGCTAGCGAACCTAGAACCACCCGCTGATGCGCTGGAGCTCGATTCATCTAAATCTATCTCTGAATTGGTTTCTTTGGTGAAAGCAAAATACCGGTCTTTTGTTTGAGATTTGAGATTTTCTCCCTACGCTCACCTCCGAATGGATCAAGTCGTCATCCGTGGTGCGCGTCAGCATCATTTAAAAAATCTCACGGTATCAATACCGAAAGGGAAACTCACGGTCATCACCGGACCTTCGGGATCGGGTAAATCGTCGTTGGCTTTTGATACGCTCTACGCCGAGGGCCAGCGACGTTATGTGGAGTCGCTTTCCGTTTACGCGCGCCAGTTTCTCGCTCAGTTGGAAAAGCCAGAAGTCGATTCCATTGAAGGACTCAATCCCGCGATCGCCATTGAGCAACGCGTCGGTGGACTCTCGCCGCGTTCGACCGTGGCTTCGGCCACAGAAATTTATGATTACCTCCGCATCATCTGGGCAGCGGTGGGAGTACCGCACGATCCGGTAACGGGCGCAGCGATGACGCGCATGGGTCCCGAGGAAATCATTTCCGAACTCACCGCTCAACCTGAAGGCACCAAGCTCATCCTTCTCGCCGCCGTGCCTGAAGCTGAGACGGAAGAACCCGAGCGCTTGCTCGGGGATCTCCAGCGCCAGGGCTTTATCCGCATCCGCTTGAACGGAGAGATTCAGGAAATCAGCGAGGTGAAATTTGAGAGCCCCGGCCCACACCAAATCGAAATCGTGATCGATCGATTGGTGATCCGCGATGGGATCGCTTCACGCCTCGCCGATTCGATTGAACTAGCCCTGCGACTCTGCGGAGCGGAAGCAAGAGTCTTGCTGATGGCTCCCGGCGAAACGGATTACCGCCAACTCACCTTCCAGACATCCTACCGCAATCCTCGCACCGGAGAAATTTTCGGCGATCTCTCACCCCGCCACTTTTCCTTCAATACCCTAGAAAGCGCCTGCCCAGAATGCGAAGGGATAGGCTGCAAAGCCTGCGATCAGCTCCGCCTCAAAAAAGAACTCCAGTTTGTCAAAGTACCCGTGGCGGCAATCGAAGTGCAACGGAGATGGACGGACATGATAGAGTCAAATCCTCCGTCAAATTGCATCCGCCATGCCAAACTTCCCTCAAGTCTCGGCATCATGGAGTTCTGCCAACTCGGAATCGACGAAGCAAAGATCTGGATCTCTTCCTTGAAATCCAACCCAGCTCCCATCGGCGAGCTCGCTGGAGAAGTCGAAAAACGCCTGACATTTCTCGAAGAAGTCGGACTCGACTACCTAACGTTGGATCGCTCATCAGGCACCCTCTCTGGCGGAGAGGTCCAGCGCATCAAACTCGCGACCCAACTCGGAGCAGGACTGTCTGGAGTGATTTACGTCCTCGATGAGCCCTCCATTGGTCTCCACGCAGCCGATACCCAGAAACTCATCTCCGCCATCATCCGTCTTCGCGATATAGGAAATACGGTAGTCGTAGTAGAACATGATGAAGAAATTATCCGTGCCGCAGATCACCTCATCGATATGGGACCCGGTGCTGGGCATCATGGTGGAGAAATCTTAGCAGAAGGTCCGCCCACTTCGATTCAATCTCCCACAGGAAAATGGCTACGCGGCGAGATTCGGCGATTTTCGCCAGAAGTCAGAAACCAGAAGCCAGAGACCAGAAGCATTACCATCCAAGGAGCTCGTGAACATAACCTCCAAAACCTAACAGTAAAAATTCCTCTCCATCAGGTCGTCGTTCTATCCGGACCATCTGGATCAGGAAAATCCACACTCGCCAACGACATCCTTGCGAAAGCTCTCGCCCGTCATTTCCATAAAGCCAAAGAAGAACCCGGCGCTCATGATTCGATCAGCGGAATTGAATCGATAGAGAAATTCATTCTCGTGGATCAATCATCCATCGGCCGCTCTCCAAGATCCAATCCCGCTACCTTCATGGGCGCATTTGATTTGATCCGAGATCTCTTCGCTAAACTACCGCTTGCTAAACAACGCGGCTACGGCAAAGGCAGATTCTCCTTCAACGCAAAAGGTGGTCGCTGCGAGCGTTGCCAAGGAAATGGTAAGCTGAAAATCGAAATGCATTTCCTACCCGATGCTTGGACTGAATGTCCGGCCTGCCTCGGCAAACGTTTCAACCGCGAAACGTTAGAGATTACTTACAAAGGGAAATCCATCGCGGAGGTTCTGGAGCTTTCCGTCGCCGATGCAAAAGCCCATTTTCGACCCATCCCGAAACTCTACCGCATCCTTCACACCATGGACGAACTCGGGCTCGGTTACCTTGCTCTCGGCCAAGCTGGAAACACACTCTCCGGTGGCGAAGCTCAGCGCCTGAAACTCGCCGTCGAACTTTCCAAGCCTTCTTCTCCCCACACACTATACCTCTTCGATGAGCCAACTACCGGCCTCCATTTTGGCGATGTTGAAAAACTTCTAACCGCCATTTTCAAACTGCGCGACGCTGGGCACTCAATTCTCATCATCGAACATCACCCCGATGTGATCGCCACCGCCGACCACCTTATCCAACTTGGACCCGGCGGCGGGAAGCATGGTGGGAGATTGGTAACCACGAAGATTCGTGAATGAGTTGCTCGATGATTTGGTAGGGCGTTATCGCCGAGGACGCAGCGCTAAACAAGATAGTTATTGAGCGATCTCATGAAGAAAACAGATACATTTTCATTTCGTGCGACGCCTTCGGCGATGACGCCCTACCTGTCCCACTAAATCTTTGGGGTTGAGCGAGGGCTATAATTGGTCAAGCTTTTGGGCGTGGAGACTCAGGTAAACGTTTTGCGCAGGGCGCATCGGTTGGAAGGCATGGAGGCAATGGATGTCGCTAGGCGTTTGGAGTGGTTGGGCGGCTTGGTGTTTTTTGATACGGCCGGCAACATCCCAAGTGGCTGGGGCAGAGCCTGTTCCGTGATTGCCGCGCAACCGTCCGAGATTTTCACGGGAGATGTTTTTCAAGAGGCCGATCTGGAAATACTGCGCGCAAGTTTACGCCTAAATGCGAGAGCCTCCGGCGATCAGGGATTTCCGCAAGGTGGGCTGTGTGGCTGGGTGACTTACGAGGGGGAATTTGTTTTTGGCGAGTATCGCGAAATGCTGATTCGTGATGAGCAGAATGGGGATTGGTGGGAGGTCGGCGAGTTATCGGAAAAACTCGGTGATCCATTATCGAGTTCCGCTTGTCCAGAAAGTTTCACTCCACAAACCAAGCAAGAAGATTTTGTTAGATCAGCGGAACGCGTAAAGGAATGGATTGCATCGGGCGATATTTATCAGGTGAATCTCGCACAAGCATTTGAGGCGGAAGTTTGCGGTGAGGGTTCCCTACTGGCGCTTTATGAAACACTGCGTGAGGCGACGCCTGCCCCTATGGCCGCTTGGATGGCTCTGGATGGAAAAGAAATTTTGAGCAGCTCTCCGGAGTTATTCTTGAAGGTATCAGGAAGAGGAATTGAAACCAGACCCATCAAAGGCACCCGCCCGAGATTCAACGATTCCGATGAAGACAGACGGTCGGCAGTGGAGTTACAAACTTCTCCGAAAGAAATCTCCGAGTTAGTGATGATCACGGATTTATTACGCAATGATTTAGGCCAAGTATGTGAATTCGGAAGCGTTGAGGTAAGCCGCATGTTAGAATTAGAAAGCCTCGCACAAGTGCATCATTTGGTTTCCACCGTGCGAGGAAATCTTCGCTCAGAGCAAGATGCGCTGAGCGCGCTCGCTGCTTGTTTTCCCGGAGGCAGCATCACTGGCGCACCCAAAAAACGCGCGATGGAAATCATCCAGGAACTTGAGCAACGGCCACGCGGTGTTTATTGCGGCGCGATCGGTTGGTTGGGTTTCAATGGTGAAAGCGAATTCAACATCGCGATTCGGACATTGGTGCGCGATGGGAATAAACTCAGTTATCAAGTCGGCGCGGGGATCGTGGCGGATTCAATTCCTGATGAAGAATTTCAGGAAACCCTGCATAAGGCGGAGGGGATTAGGCTGGGTGTGGAGAGGTTTCAGAGATTTGGATAAGTGCGGGCTCTTTTAAAAAAAGGAGGGAAGAAGATAGGGAGGAGAGGAGATGTAATTTATAAACAGAATTTACCCATTCATTCTCTTCTTCTCCCGCTTCTCCTCCCTCCCTGTAGAAAAACGCTCAACCAACCCTACAGCGGACTAAATTCGCTTTAGGCGATTTCCGAAGCGTGGAATTCCTGCCAGTCGTCAAGGTTGTTCAGGTTGACGGCATCGGTGGGTTTCCCATCCGGAAGACCCACTGCAGCAAGGATAGATTGGCGAGTTTCGTCTTTGTGTTGATAACCAGCAACCGCTCCATTGATTTCGGCAATAGAAGCCGCGTTGAGCTTGGTTGCGTTCTCGGCAATGAACTTTTCGAACTCCACGTAACTTGGCTTTGATGATGCGACGAAGCTAATCAATGCGTCATGATTCACGCCGATCGCATCGAGCACCATCAGGTCATAACCTGGACCACAGTTTTTATAGCCATCAGCAAGCTTGCCTACAGCCCCGAGGGACATCTTTTGCCAAAGACGTGGCAAGTGAAGAACGCCAAGCGGGCCAGCGGTGCCGGATGAAATAGTGGGAACAATTTTGTGACTCATAGTGGCGGGAGGCTAAGGCGCGTTTTTAAAAATTCAAATTTCTATTTTCGAGGGGCTGTAAGATTTAAACCGAGAATAGAGTAAATCTTCTTTATCCTTGCTCGCCTGCCCTTGTTGGGATTTGTTCTCGGCTCTCATGTCCACACTTCCTACCGCTGACCTCCTGGCGCTTGATACGGACGGCATTTCGAGCCGCCTATCAAAACTCAGGAGGTATCTTTGACGTTCCCGTTTTAGAAAACAAGATCCAGACGCTTGAAGAAGCGATGGGAGCTCCAGCATTTTGGGACGATCCTGACAAGGCACGGAAAATTTCCGAAGAAGCAGCTGGGTTGAAAAAAAAGCTGGAGAGTTTCATCGGGCTTGAAGGGCGTTGCAAAGATGTGATCGAGGGCGTGTCCCTAGCCAAGGAATTTGATGACGAGGATCTGGCAAAAGAAGCCATCGCTGGGGCGGCTAAGCTTGAAAAGGACATCCGTGAATTCGAACTCCTTACGCTCTTGAATCGACCCAACGATGAAGCCAACTGCTACCTCGTGATCCAAGCAGGTGCCGGTGGCACCGAGGCCTGTGACTGGGCGCAAATGCTTCATCGCATGTATACCCGCTGGTCGGAGAGCAAAGGCTACAAGGTCGAAACCCTCGACTGGGAAGACGGCGATGGCGCAGGGCTTCGCTCATCAACCATCAAAATCACCGGCGAGAACGCCTTCGGTTTTCTTAAAAACGAACGTGGTGTTCACCGCCTCGTGCGCATCTCGCCATTCGACGCTGCTGGCAAACGACACACCTCTTTCGCATCGATCGATGCCACCCCAGAGGTCGATGATAAGATCAAGATTGAGATCAACGATAAAGATGTGGAAATCAGCACCATGCGCTCTGGCGGCAAGGGCGGGCAAAACGTCAATAAGGTTGAGACCGGAGTATTACTGCGCCACCTTCCTTCCGGAATCCTGATCAAATCCACAGCATCCAGGACTCAGGGAGCAAACAAGGAACTCGCCTACCAAATCCTGAAAGCAAAACTTTTCCAGATCGAAGAGGACAAGCGCGCCGCCGAAGCTGAGGCCGCTTACGGCGAAAAAAGCGATGTCTCATGGGGAAGTCAGATCCGCTCCTACGTCTTTCAGCCATATCAGAAAGTCCTCGACCTCCGCACTGGCGAAGAATCAGGAAACATCCAAGACATCATGGATGGTGATATCGATGCCTTCATCGAAGCCAAACTACGCGGTAAAGTCCGCGTCAAAGGCGCGAAGGATGACGAGGATTGATAAGGATAGGCTAAATGCTGCCCGTGTCTTCTGGCCGCCGCCATGCTTACAGAAAATTTAATTTAACCACGAATTTTCCGAATAACTCGAATGGGAGAAAATCGAAGGCTGTTTTTATTCGAGTCATTTGTGAAATTCGTGGTTCTCCATATCTCTTCCAATCTTCGCTTTGCCTGATTCTTTGGACAGACCTAATGACAGTAAGTGGTCCGATCGGATATGAAGCGCCGTCAGATATGGACCTTTAGGGATAAAGGTCCCTGCCATTCATGCTCAGATTGACCAATTTCCATCACCTCTGGGCTCTCAAGCCTTGATTCGGGGCGGCGGGCGGGTGAGGCTGGCAAATGGTTGAGCGGCTTAGAAATGCGATTCGAGATGTCGAAGGATTTCCCAAAGAAGGGATCGTCTTCAAAGACATCACGCCAATTTTGGCGGATACCGAGCTATTCCGTGCTGCCATTGATTTGCTCTGCGCATCAGCTGGCGGAGTAAAGGTTGATAAAATTGTGGGAATCGATGCGCGCGGATTTATTTTCGCTGCTGCCGTGGCAGATCGCTTGGGCGTGGGTTTTGTGCCGGTGAGAAAAAAAGGCAAGCTCCCATGGAAATGCAAAGAAGCGGCCTACGCTTTGGAATATGGTGAGGCAGTCGTGGAAATTCACGAAGATGCGGTGAAGCCGGGTGAAAAGGTCTTGCTTGTCGATGACTTATTGGCGACGGGTGGTACGGCTGCAGCAGCTGTGAAATTACTTTCAGGACTCGGCGCGGATATCATCGCAATTTCTTTTTTAATCGAGCTTTCATTTCTCAACGGAAAAGAAAAACTCGGGGCGCATCCCGTGAAGTCGATCTTGAACTTCTAATCCTTTTAAATACGAACGAACACAATGAGCTGGAAAGAATACAACGAAAGTTTGGTAAGATACGAAGACCTTAGATTCTCCTTGGATCTATCTTTGATGGATGTGAAGCAGAGCGAGAGAGACGCACTGAAAGACAAAGTCGCCAAAGCCTTCGACGACATGGCAGCATTGGAAAGCGGTGCAATCGCAAATCCGGATGAAGGTCGTATGGTTGGCCATTACTGGCTGCGCAAACCTGAGATCGCTCCAAGCGCCGAGATCAAAGCTCAAATCACCGAGCCACTCAAAGCTTTGAAAAAATTCGCTGAACAAGTCCACACTGGCCAAGTCCGCACACCAGCGGGCGGAGTGTTCAAGCAAGTGCTCCTGATCGGCATCGGCGGCTCAGCCCTCGGCCCACAATTGGTTTCCCAAGCCATAGGCCAAAAAGCCAAGCTGCCCCTCGCATTTTTAGACAACACCGATCCACAAGGCATCGATGAAACGCTCGCAACTCTAAAACTCGCTGAGACGCTGGTGTTGGTCATTTCAAAATCTGGAGGAACTCCTGAAACCCGCAACGGCATGCTCGAAGCAAAAGCCGCTTTCGATAAAGCAGGAATCGATTTCGGAAAGCACGCTGTCGCGGTGACTGGTGAAGGCTCCAAGCTGGATCGTTATGCAACGGAGCAAGGTTTCATCACTCGTTTCCCGATGGAAGATTGGGTTGGCGGACGCACTTCCGTGCTCTCAACCGTCGGCCTCGTGCCCGCCGCTCTGCAAGGTCTCGATATCAATGCGATGCTTGCTGGCGCAGCAGCGATGGATGAAAAAACTCGTGTTCGGGATGCGGTGAAAAATGCAGCGATGCAGCTTGCGATTGCATGGCACAGCGCAACGAAAGGACGCGGCGAAAAGGACATGGTCGTTCTTCCTTACAAAGATTCGCTCGTGTTATTTTCCAAGTATCTTCAGCAGCTCGTGATGGAATCTTTGGGTAAAGAAAAAGACCTCGCTGGCAATACGGTGAACCAAGGGATCGCGGTTTATGGAAATAAAGGCTCAACTGATCAGCACGCCTACGTGCAGCAACTACGTGAGGGGGTGAATAATTTCTTCGCGACATTCATCGAGGTTCGCCATGGTCGTCAGGGGAAATCGATCGAAGTCGACCCCGGAAATACCAGCCAAGATTACTTGCAGGGCTTCCTTCGAGGAACCCGCAATGCGCTTTATGAAAACGGTCGCAACTCTCTGACCATTTCGATCTTCGAAGTCACTCCGTTCACTCTCGGGATGTTGATCGCATTGTTCGAGCGCGCCGTTTCCTTTTACGCCTCCCTGATCAACATCAATGCCTACCACCAACCCGGTGTTGAGGCAGGCAAAGCCGCGGCAATTATTTTCCTCGATTTACTCGGCCTCGTACGCGGCCGCTTGGTTTCTGAGGCAAAGAATGCCGAACAGGTCGCATTCGAAGTCGATGCCGATCCAGAATCGGTTTATCACTGCTTAGTTCACCTTGCAAACAACGGCGAAGCACAGATGTCCATGGGAAAAACCCCTGCGGATGATTTGTTTCAGCTTTGAGATAAAGATTTTAAGCACGGAGTTCACGGAATGGAATCAAACCGCAGATGAACTCAGATGGACGCTAATAGGATGAATTTTAATTAGAAAATTCACCCTATTTTACTCATCTTTTATCTGCGTTTATCCGTGTCCATCTGTGGTTAAAAAAATCCGTTTCGCCCTGTCTTCTCCGTGTATTCCGTGGACGCCGTGGTTTGGTTCTATGAATTCTAGGTTAATTCTAAAGCTTCGATAAAATTTGGAGTTTCAAGTTCGCGTTGAGCGGCTACCTTTCAGACATGATTCAAATCACTGACAAAGCAGGTGCAGAGCTTGTGTCCTTGTTGAAAAGCAAGTCGGCATCGCCGACTGCTGGCTTACGACTTGGCGTCAGTAAAGGTGGCTGTGCGGGTTGGCAATATGAAATGAAAGTGGCGGAGCCAGAAGCAGGCGACGAGGTCGTCGAGCAAGGCGAAGCACGAGTTATCATCGCTGCAGATAGTTTTGATAAATTACGCGGTTGTGAAATCGATTACTCAGATGATCTCACGGATGCCGGATTCAAAATTCACAATCCAAAAGCCCGGCGTTCTTGTGGATGCGGCACATCATTCGAACCGGATGATGAACCAGAAGGTAGCGCGGTCGAAGATGGAGAAGTTTGTGGCGAGGGAGGCGCTGCTTAGTTCTCGTGCCACAAAGTCGAAACCCTCAGAGTGAAGAACTCGAACCTTCAAGACCTGCTTATTATTGGTGGGTGCTTGCGAATATTTTAGCTGGATCATTCGCAGTGATCAGCTGGGCTTTCTGCTTATATGTTTTCGGAAATCCTGAAATCCCTCGGAACTACGCGATACTAAAAAAACTTGGTAGGCTTCCCGAACTCAAGCGCTACACCGTGCTCGATGTTCCTAACGGAAACGCCCTGAATCCAACCGAACTTTATGGTAAATATTTTGGGCTAAACGAAGATAAGCGCAGCAAACTTAACTCATTATTATTACGCAACTACATGCGTAATTTTGATAAAAAACTGCTACTGACTTATGCAGAAGGCGAATATGAAGTCGCAGACGTAACCAAGCTAGAACCGCGTGATTTTCTTTATCCTGGATTCGTAATCCGAGCCCAGGCGAGGGTGAAACAAGATGATTTCACCCAGTCTATCGGCTTCCCAGTGGTGATGGAATACATGTTCCCAACCGAAAACAGTGAGGCAGTCTATCAATTCAAAGCGGGTGATATACTTGAGGTAAATAAAAACCCAAACTGCGCCGCAGTGATCCATATTTCAAAGACCATTGTTGAAGAAGAGCAGGCTCTCAAAATCACGGTAGTCCCCATCGCTTACGGTTCGTATCGAGTTGGCGACAAAGCTTCTTTCGCTATCGAGCCGCCACAAGTTTTGAATCCAGGATCTAGTTTGCCGATTTGGAAATAAGGGGCTTTCAAATCGCCGCCATATTAAATTGGGCATTTTTTACCACTGAGGAACAGAGGAAGAAAGAGATCACTGAGAAGAGTTGAGCTGAGTTTGTAGACTGTTTGCCAAAAGTAATTGCCGAAAAGGCCGAGTTGGAAATGGCCGAGTCCAAGGCGTGAGAAGGGAGTGGATAAGCATCCAAGACCGACGAACAACGCTGGCATCGGCCTTTCCCAACCGGAACTCTATAACCATCCGCGCAGCGCTGACTTCATCAATCAAACCAATTCCTCCCCGTTTCGGTAAGGACTTTTGGCAAACGTTCTAGATGCTTTTCTGTGTCCTCCTTCTTTCTCAGTGTCTCTGTGGTAACAAAAAAGCCCCGCAACACGTGCGAGGCTTTTTCATTATAAAATTCATCTAACAATCAACTCAGACAGAGACTTTCTTTCCTTCATTCTGTGCAGATTCATAAATCGCACAAATTAAAGCCACGGCTTTACGTGCTTCGCCAGCGTGAGTTTTGCACTGACGACCTTCTTGAATAGATTGCACGACTTCTTCGAAGTTGCGTTGGTGCTGGTAGAAATTGATCGCAGTAGGATCGTTCGCTCCAAGTCCAGCTTCCTGGCCTTTCATGAGTGTTTTTCTGATCTCTGCGTCTTCAGATTTTCCTTCTCTGAAGTCCCACATTTCAAAAGATTCGTCTGCAAGAAATACGGAACCATCCGTGCCTGCGAGTTGAACACGAGCCGGATGTCCCTCTTTGGACCACGTGCAAGTTGAACATTCGATGACTCCAAGAGCTCCGTTTTCGAACTCAACCGTGGCGACGATACTATCTTCTACCTCGATGCGCTCATGTGCCTGGCATGCAGTGACAGCTGTAACGGACTTCGCAGGACCTGCGAGATAAAGAAGAGCATCCACCGTGTGCACAGATTGATTCATCAAAGCGCCGCCGCCATCCAGCGCCCAAGTTCCACGCCATCCCGCGGAGTCGTAGTATGCTTGGTCGCGATACCATTTCACATAAGCCGATGCTGAGGTGAGTTTACCGAAGCGACCTTCGTCGACTGCTTTCTTGAACGCGTCCATACCCGGATGGAAACGGCGATTGAGAACAGCAGAGAGCGTTTTACCATTTAGATCTGCAGCGGCCATGAGCAGATCAATACGCTCAGTGGTGATTTCGAGCGGCTTTTCACAAATGACATGCTTACCTGCCTTCAGAGCTGCAAGAGCAGGATCAAGGTGAGCCCCCGAAGGCGTGCCGATGGTAACGATCTCCAATTCAGGATCAGCAAGAAATTCATCGATGTTTGAATAAGCTTTTCCGCCGTATTCTGCTGCTAGTTTTTCTGCTGCCTCGAGACGTAGGTCGAAAACCGATTGAAGTTCCCCTCCCGTCATTGCGGTGATGGCTTTTGCGTGAAAGTGGCCGATCATGCCGGCGCCGATGATTCCGAATTTCATGAGAAAAGTAAGATTAGTAGGTTGGTTTAGGAAGGGATTCTCCTAGGTGATGATTGGCTGCGAGTGAAGAGCTGGCAAGAATCCGTTTCAAGAAAAGACCGGAATCGAATGATTCCGGTCTTTAACTAAATAGCGCTGAATGATTTACGCGTGATATGGAACAATCAATTTTCCAGATCGAAGCGATCTAAGTTCATAACTTTGGTCCACGCTGCAACGAAGTCTGCGACGAACTTCTGTTTAGCGTCATAACAAGCGTAGACTTCAGAAATGGCGCGGAGTTCCGAATTCGATCCGAAGAGCAGATCAACTGCACTGCCCATCCATTTCATCGCTCCGGTGTTATAATCAGTGCCTTCGTAGAAGTGCTCACAACGTTTAGATTTTGCCCATTTCGTATCCATCGAGAGGAGATTCACGAAGAAGTCGTTGCTAAGCGCTCCAGGTTGTTTGGTGAAAACTCCGAGTTCTGCTTGAGCGGTATTCGCACCCAGCACACGCATACCACCGATGAGCACGGACATTTCTGGTGGAGTAAGTGAGAGCATGTGAGCACGGTCGACGAGTAGTTCTTCCGAGGATCTAACTGCTGCATGATTTAGATAGTTTCTAAAACCATCTGCAACGGGTTCGAGCGCCGCGAACGATTCGATATCAGTTTGCTCTTGGGATGCATCCGTGCGTCCCGGGGTGAACGGAACTTCGATCGCGTTACCCGCACTTTTTGCAGCTGCTTCCACAGCAGCGCAACCGCCAAGCACAATGATATCCGCGAGAGAAACTTTCTTACCGCCTGTTTGCGACGCGTTGAAGTTAACTTGGACTTTCTCAAGGACCGGAAGAACTTTGCTCAGTGCCTCGGGATCGTTCGCTGCCCAATCTTTTTGAGGCGCGAGTCGAATTCGAGCGCCGTTGGCTCCACCGCGCTTGTCTGTGCAACGGAATGATGCAGCCGATGACCATGCGGTGAAAACGAGCTGAGAAATGGTGAGTCCACTTCCAAGTATCGTTTGCTTGAGAGCGGTGATATCCTGCGCATTGATTAGTTCGTGATCAACAGCAGGAACAGGATCTTGCCAGAGCAGAGCTTCAGCCGGCACCAACGGTCCGAGGCAACGGGTAATCGGCCCCATATCACGGTGGGTGAGTTTATACCAAGCTTTGGAGAAAGCCTCGGCAAACTCAGCTGGGTTTTCATGGAAACGTAGCGAAATAGGTCCATAGATTGGATCCATTTTCAGAGCTATATCAGTGGTGAACATCATCGGCGCGTGGCGTTTGCTCGGATCATGAGCATCTGGCACTGTGCCATCGGCAGCAGCTTCACGTGGAGTCCACTGCTGGGCTCCGGCCGGGCTCTTGGTAAGTTTCCAATCATAACCGAACAAGTTTTCGAAATAATTGTAATCCCATTTAGCAGGTTCTGTGGTCCATGCGCCTTCGAGTCCACTGGTGATCGTGTCAGCTCCTTTACCGGTGCCGAAACTGTTCTTCCATCCCAGGCCTTGTTCTTCGGTCGGAGCACCTTCTGGTTCTGGTCCAACGTATTGGTTCGGATCGGCTGCGCCGTGAGCTTTACCAAAAGTATGTCCACCAGCGATGAGCGCGACCGTTTCCTCATCATTCATCGCCATGCGACTGAATGTTTCGCGAATGTCTTTGGCAGCGGCGAGTGGATCGGGCGTGCCGTTAGGACCTTCGGGATTAACGTAAATCAATCCCATTTGAACAGCTCCAAGGGGTTGCTCGAGTTCGCGATCTCCGGTGTATCGTTCATCAGCTAACCATTCGGTTTCCGGTCCCCAATAAATATCTTCTTC
>CAWUUP010000166.1:0-3449 GCA_963925255.1 uncultured Luteolibacter sp. | reverse complement strand
CCGTGTTCCAGACTTCATCAGCAAGATCGAGGTTCGATCCCTTGGTGCAGCGATAAGCGAACATTTCACCACCGGACATGCCGAGCTTGTCCATGGCGTGTTCTTTTAAGGCGGTATAAAAATGCTGATGGGCATTTTTCTGAACCGGGAATCCAGGTTGGCTCAGGAAATGAAAATCTTTGATCAGCGCCTGGGGTTCATCGAAGTCGATCAGGATACAGACCTTGCAGCCTTGGGTGGGTTCGAAAACGGTATGGAGCAACCGAACGACATCGAACTCAGGAAACTGCCGTTTCTCGGGTTGAAGAAGAATTTCGGGTGATAGGTAGTCGGGCGATGCGGTCAGAGTAGTAATTGCCATGCTTTTCAACTTAAAAGGGAGTTTCTATATCGCAAGAGGCGATTTTAGGAAAAATGAAAAAGTAGGTTGGTGAGTTTTCTGGATCAATGTCGATTGGTGGGTTCGAGCTTTGATTTGTAGGCAGGGAGGAGGTTATGGAGGAGAGGAGGAAGAATTGAACCTCCTAAACACCAACTACACGAAATGCTCTCAATAGATATCTGGGATGGTTGAGGTTTATTTTTGGCGCTTAGGACATCAAATCAACTCAAACGAATTTTAAACTTATCGCTTCGCGCGGCGCCCTCGGCGATGGCCCTGCCTTTAATATCTTGCTCCTCATCTCCCACCTCTCCTCCCTCCCTGTAAAAACAAGCAGGAGCCACCTTTCATCTCTATATTCAAAACAATTTAATCACTCATCGAATTGGATTCCTCCGTCGGGCTCTTGGTCGGTTCTCATTTGTTCGAGGAAAGTGCTGCGGTCTTCTAAAGAGTTCCAGACATCGCGGGTGATGTAGATCGGTGCACCAACACGCGCGGCGATGGCTAGGCAATCCGACGGACGGGCATCGAGTTCTACGATTTTCTTTTCCATGATCTCGTTCTCAGCAGTGAGGATCAATCGAGCAAAGAAGACATCGCCATCAACCGCGTTGATCACGACCCGTGAAACTTGCGCTCCAAAAGCTTGAAGCGTCAGCATGTAGAGATCATGGGTGAGGGGACGCGGAGCTTTCTGTCCAGACATCACCGTATTGATCGAAAGTCCCACTGCGGGATCAATGTAGAACAGGATCACTTTCGATCCATTGCCAAGAAATACCGCGCAACCCGCCTGCGTAGGTATCAGAGCGATGAGTTCAACACGGACGAGATTCGGCATAGATCCACCTAGCTCGGGATGTGCTGGAAGTCGATGGGAAAGACATTAACATGTCGAACTAAGCTCAGAGTTTAGCTAGGTAACTGTGAATGGATGCAAGTAGCTACCTTTTAAACTGTCGCAGATATGAGTGCGATCATTGGTATGATTTCATGATGACAAAGGGGAGGAAAGATTGGGGGGGATCCGGGGGGGATTCGGGGGAGAGTTGATTTTAGGAATTTTGCTTGGTTATATAAGAATGGGTATGTGTTGCGCGTGAATCATTCGGTTTCAGTTGCCTTGGTTTCAGAGATGTCTACCAAGTGTCGTTACGCTGGTGATACAAGTCATTCAGATGAGATTAAATTTCGATCTGAAGAGATTGTTTTTTTGCTGGGGGGGTGTCATGACTCACTTACGGTATATTTCTAACAAGCGAAGATATTTTTGGTCAATAAAAAAATAAAATAATCTAACACTCATTTATTTTATGAAATCAATAGAAATTGTTTTTTCATAAAATAGAATTGGATTCCTGATGTTAATTTTACTCGCGATCCATAAACTTCCGTGACTGTCTCACGTATTTCAATGCCCAGTCTTTGACTTTTGATTGTTCTTCTTCGCTCAGCTCGCGGATGACTTTTGCGGGTGATCCTAACACGAGAGAACCGGGTGGAATAATGGTTCCACCCGTGACGAGAGCGCCGGCGCCGATGATGGAGCGTTCGCCGATAACTGCACCATCGAGGATGATGGCTCCCATGCCGATCAATACTTCGTCTTTCACCTCGCAGGCATGAAGGATAGCGGAGTGCCCGACGGTGACCCGTTTTCCGACATAGCAACCGAAGTCGTCTGATAGATGGACGACGACATTGTCTTGGATGTTAGACTGGGCACCAATGACGATCTCGTTGATGTCACCGCGCAGGGTGGAGTTATACCAGACACTGGCTTCTTCGTGAATGGTGACGCGACCGATCACATCCGCGCTGCCGGCGATGAATGCGGAAGGATCGATATTTGGGGTGAAATTTTCGTAAGGTTCTATGGCCATGGTGGAGATTAGTTAAAATCAAAAATTAACAATCATCAATCGTCAGTAAAACCGACTCATCGAACAACCTCTATGCGAAATTTGATTTCCGATTGATGATTAAAGATTTTTGATTTTCGAATGACGGGAGATGGATTCAGCTAGTCGTTTTGCGGTTTGTTCTAAAAGAATAGAGGCGTTTGCGATAGCGTGTTCTAGACTGATGCCAGGTTTGAGAATGGAATCCATGCCATCGAAATGTTCATGGAGTTGATCTTCATCAGAAATTTTCCCAGCGAGTGCATAGACTGGGATGGCATTTTTGCGGGCGAGCCGGGAAACTCCAATGGGTGTTTTCCCCTCGAGCGTTTGTGAGTCGAGAGATCCTTCTGCAGTGATAACGAGATCCGCCTCTGCAATTTGTTGTTCTGCATTCAGTGTATTGGCGATGCAATCGAAGCCCGACTCCAGGGTTGCGCCGCAAAAGGTCATCAGTCCGTAACCAAGACCACCTGCCGCTCCTGCGCCCTGATATTCTGAGAAATCGTTTTGAAAATGCGCGGCGGCGATTTTTACAACGTGTTGTAAGCCAGCTTCTGCGTGGTCGAGATTTTCTGGTGAGACTCCTTTTTGTGGACCGTAAACACGTGTTGCGCCACGCGCGCCGAGCAGGGGATTTTTCACATCGCATGCCACACGAATCGGAGGAATGGCGATGAGTTGGGTGGAATCGATGCTAGCGATGTTGAGGAAATGCTCTGGGATGGGTTCGAGCGGTTCACCTGATTTGTCTAGGAACCTGCAGCCAAGTGCAGCAGCCAGGCCGACCCCCGCGTCGTTGGTGGCGCTGCCGCCGATGCCGATAAGTATCTTTGTGGCTCCTGTGGAAATGGCTTCGCGGATGAGTTGGCCGACTCCGTAGGTAGATGAGCGCGCGGGGTTGAGATCGGGCGCGGCGATTTGCCAAAGGCCATTTGCTTGGGAGGATTCGATGATGGCGGTTACATCGGAGGCGTCCTCTTTGAGTAACCACGAGGCAGTAGCTGGGCGGCCGAGTGCATCTTGGACAGTGGTGTCTTTGAGTGTAAAATTGCCATTTTCCTTAAAAGCGTCCAACAAACCCTCACCGCCATCAGCTAGAGGGAGTAGAATGTAGGTCGATTCTGAAAAGACCTGCATGAAGCCACGAGCAATGGCCTCAG
>CAWUUP010000165.1:0-15620 GCA_963925255.1 uncultured Luteolibacter sp. | reverse complement strand
GAATTATCGATCCTGAAGTGCCTGAAATCAGGAAAAATCCATCTATTTTCAACTTTTTCCAAATAAAAGCCAGTTTGGGCTTGCACGGTTGGCTGTGTGGGGTATCAAACCGCCCCGAATTATGGCTAAGAAAAGTTGGATCGCACGTAACAAGCGCAAAGCAAACACCGTTGATAAATACGCAGACCTCAGGCACAAGCTGAAGGCAGAGAAAGACTATGTTGGTCTCTCGATGCTTCCACGCGATGCTAGCCCTACCCGGGTTGTGAATCGCTGCGAAGTCACTGGCCGTCGCCGTGCATTCCTTCGCCGCTTCAAACTTTCTCGGATCACTTTCCGTGAATACGCATCTGCAGGTCTTCTGCCAGGTGTGACGAAATCCAGCTGGTAATACAGCCGGTTCATGCGGTTCCCCTGACCGTATGATCTAAACGTGGGACGGAAACTACCCGCTCCCGCGTTTCTCCAATGCCAATTTACGAATACGTATCCGAAGCCCCTGACGATCCAGAGCGATCGTGTAGAGTTTGCCGACTTGGATTCGAGTTAAGAAGGCCAGTTGACCGCGAAGCTCTCGAGTGCTGCTTAATCTGTAAGCACCCGATCAAAAAAGTGATTTCAAAAATCAACACACCTCGCGTAGCGAAACCACTTTCGGTTTCCGATGCGAAAAAGGCCGGGTTTACGGTCTTAGAAAAACGTGACCAAGGAGTCTACGAAAAACTTTGATCATTCCGTGAACATAGAATTTTTACATAACGCGCTACTTGCTAGCACGAACATCAGCCATGAGTTTCCAACTTTCGGAAAGGCGATGCTCTATATTGCAGGTATCGTTTTCTTCCTGTTACTAAACGCGTTCTTCGTGGCCTCTGAGTTCGCCATAGTGAAGGTTCGCCCAAGTCAGCTCGAATCCCACGGTAAAGACACAGGAGCAGACACCACTCGCGCTGTGCATGTAGTTAAGCACTTGGATGGTTATCTCTCCGCAAACCAATTGGGAATCACGATCGCTTCCCTCGCGCTTGGTTTCTTGGGGGAGCCTTTCGTGGAGGCTATGGTTTCTCCATTGCTCTTCATGACCGGCATGCCTGAGAACGCGAATGTATTTGGAATTGGATTTAGTCCAGTTTCGATGATTTCGTTTCTACTCGCGATCGCATCATTCACTTTTTTGCATGTGGTTGTCGGAGAACTGCTGCCGAAATCAATTGCGATTCGTCGCGCACTTGGCACCACCATGTTATTGGTTGGTCCTCTTCACCTTTTCTACAAGAGCTTCTATCTTGTTATTCGCTTCTTCCAAGGAACTGCCAACTGGTTGCTGAAATCGATTTTCCGTATCGATCCGATCAGTGAAGGTGAACACGTGCATTCTGCTGAAGAGCTTGCGATTTTGGTGACGCATTCAGGTAAGTTTAAAGAGGTTACCGATACCGAACGTGAGATCCTGATCAATGCTCTCGAGCTGAATGAACTCTGGGTGCGTGATGTGATGACCCCGCGTAACGAAGTGATCGTGCTCGATGCGGATGAACCTTTTGATAAAGTTTTAGCGATCGCGCTGCGCAGTAAGCACACACGTTTTCCATTGGTGAAAGGTCATCTGGATCAATCGATCGGACTGATCCACATCAAAGATTTGTTCAAGTTGATGAACGATCCAGATCCCGACCTGATGCGGATCAAACGTGATTTAAAAATGGTTCCCGATACGATGCCGTTGGATAGCTTGCTTAAATTTTTCCTCAAAGAGCACGCCCACCTTGCCATGGCAGTGGATGAGTTCGGAACGCCTGTGGGGATTGTGTTCCTCGACAACGTGATAGAGGAATTGGTGGGAGATATTCAAGATGAGTTCGATAACGAGCACTCACCATTTGTGCGGATCAACGATGAAGAATTCGTGGTTGAAGGATCCGTGACGCTGAATGATTTAGAAGGCTACGTTTCGGAACTTTATCTCGAAAGTGGTGAAGTCACGACCGTCGGTGGTTACATCACTCAACAACTCGAGCGTTTCCCAGAAGTCGGTGAATCCATCGTTATTCTTGGTTACGAAGCCAAAGTCACCAGCACGGATGGCCGTCGTGTTGGGCAAATTCATTTCCGCAAACTTGAGGAAGATGAAACAGCCCACGATTCGAATAGAGATTCGGAAGATGAGGCGGGTTGAGTTTGCTTAAAATGATGCGATCCACGGAATCTTTGGTAGATTGCATCGACGATGCTGCCGCTGGCTATGAAGAGTTTTTGATTAAAGCCCACTTGCATTTAGGGTAAATTCTCGGAAGTTATCGTATTAAATTCTGAGCTTCACACCAATCCCAACATTCCCATGCCAGACGACGAATACAGCAAGAGCTACAACGAGGTATCGTTTTGGAATAAGGTCACGAACTACGCGAAGATCATCGGACGCGAAATGGCGCATAAGGCGGTTTCGATGTTTTACTCGCTACAAGATCCTGACACGCCAGTATGGGCGAAGGGAGTCATTGTCGCTGCACTGGGCTACTTTATTTTTCCGGCCGATGTCATTCCAGATATTATTCCAGGAGCTGGATTTGCGGATGATTCGGGAGCCCTCGCAGCGGCATTTGGCACGGTTTTGATTTACATCAAGCAGGTGCATAAGGACAAGGCGACCGTAAAGTGTGATGAGTGGTTTGGGCCGAAGTCATAGATTTATGGAGTAGCGCTCCGCATTAGATGGGAATTTAAGCGCGTGAGGCTTGCGGAGTCAGGAAGAGGGGGCTAGGAATTGACGCATGTTGGATGAGATACGTGGATTGTTGATTTTACAGGACCGGGATAAGCGCTTGCTGACGATAGCAAAAGACTTAGCGAAGTTGCCGCAGGAGGAGGCTCGGTCTCGAGCAAAGCTTGCGGGTGATGAGGCGGCAGTGAAACAAGCCAAGGATGCTTTGACTGAAGTTGAGCTGCGCGTGAAGAAAATCGAAATGGATGCGGAGACGCGTCGGACCACGGTTAAGCGCCTGCGTGTCCAGCAATTTGAGACCAAGAAGAATGAAGAATACAATGCGCTAGGTCACGAGATCACGAGGTATGAAAAAGAGGTGGATGAGTTTGAAACCAAAGAGCTTCAAGCCATGGAGGAAGTGGATGGTTTTCGGATAAAATTTCAGCAAGCCAACGAAGAGTTCGGAAAAACCCGTACAATCGTGGATGCCGATCTCGTGACGATTCGTGAGCGCCATGCACGCATGGAAGAGCAGCAGAAGGAACTTCGTGCAGAGCGCGATAAGCTCGTGCAATCTATTTCCGAAGACGTCTTGCCACTTTACGAAAAATTACTGAAATCAAAAGACGGCTCAGCGATCGCGACTTTGCGTGGTGGAAAATGCACAGGCTGCAACATGAAGGTGATCGCATCCACAGCGATTGCAGTTCAGGGCGAGAAAGAGATCACACAATGCGAGAACTGCGGACGAATTCTTGCCATGGATGAGTGATGAGTAAGAAACTTGAAACGGAAGTTCTCAAAGGGGTATCGCGTTCGTTTTACCTGAGCCTCCGTTTACTTCCGCTTCCGATGCGCCGCGCCGCTGGGATCGCTTACCTTTTAGCGAGGACGAGCGATACGATTGCGGACTCTCTTGTAGGATCAGCTGAAGAGCGTATTGAATTATTGTTAGATTATTTGAAGCAAGTCAGGGGAGAAAAGTCGGCTCAGGCGTTTCCCGAAGCGTTTCATCAAGGTATCACCGACAAACGGGAATTTGCGTTGTTGTTAAGTCACTTGGAAATTCTGAGTGCGCTGCGTGGTTTAGAATTGAGAGAGATCGCGCTGATTGATGAGGTGTTAGGAACAATCATCGGTGGTCAGATTCTGGATCTAGAGAGATTTGGAAATGCAGGCAGCGAACTCAGTAGTTTAAAAAATGACAATGAGTTGGAAGATTACGCGTGGCGGGTTGCGGGATGTGTGGGTCTGTTTTGGACGCGTTTGGGTTTTCTTAAGATGGGGGAGAATTTTTCCGCTCATCCACAGGCGGAGTTAGAGCTGTGGGCGGTGGAGTATGGAAAGGGATTGCAGTTGGTGAATATCCTTCGGGATTTTCCAGACGATAGGCGGATGGGGCGGTGTTACCTGCCAGTTAAAGACCCGAAGGATAATGCGGCCTGTTTCTCTGAATTTCAAAAATGGAGGAAGTCCGCGCTGGAGAAAGTAGCTCACGGGCGGGTCTATGCTGATAAGTTGTGCGGTTGGCGATTGCGGCTGGCCAGTGGCTTGCCGGCGGCGATTGCGGTGGAGACTTTGGAGCGCTTGGATGTTGAGGATTTATCGACTCTCGAGCCGCGGGTGAAAATTTCCCGAAGCAGGCTGTATAGTTTAGTTTTGAAGCAAAGCTTGGAAATTTGAAATTTCAGCAAGCTCCGGTAAGTAGAGACTTTTCTCCTAGGTGTTTGACAAGTCAGGCACGACACAGGAAAACATCCTATCTTATGAGTTCACTGAAATTACATAACGCCATGTGGCCGGGTCTTGTTGGAAAAGAGCCAGACACAGATCACCCACCAATTTCCCTAGATCACATGCTCGAGCTCACGACGGCCGCAGAGGTCGATGGAATCAAATATGACGGTGTCGACCTGTTCATTTTCCATCCTCACACCGATCCAGACGCATCCGATACTGAGATCCGTAAGATGGCCGATAAGATTGCTGGCAAAGGCCTTTCCGTAGGTTCTCTCGTTGCTCCAGTTTGGCCAGGCACCGTCGGTGGTCCTGCTTTCGGTAGCGACGATGAAATGAAGAATTTCGTTCTCGCTGTTGAGAAGACCTGCCGCATCGCAAAAATCCTCAACGAGCACGGTGTCCGTAAATCCGGAATCATCCGTGTCGATACTGCCGGTGGCACTGCAGACTTCGCAAAAGACATTGTAGGTAACACAGCTAAGGTCGCTAATACGTTCCGTGAAGCAGGTAAAGTCGCTGAACAATTCGGTGAGCGCATCGCTGCTGAAGGCGAAATCTGCTGGGGTGGCTTCCATTCATGGAAAGCGGCTGTCGATACGCTCGAGGCAACCAACATGCCAGGCGTTGTTGGTTTCCAAGCCGACCTTGCACACACCTACCTCTACCTTATGGGCTACAATGCTCCAGAGGCAGCACTTCTCAAAGCAGGTTACAGCGATGAAGAATTTTGGCCTGCATACAAAATTATGACCGACGCGCTGCGCCCGTGGACACTTGATTTCCATGTCGCTCAGAACGACGGTTCGGTGCACGGAACTGGATCACACGATAAGACCGGACGCCACTGCCAAGCCGATGATCAGAACGGTAAACTTGATATCGCGAAATGCTCATCCTACTGGCTGCAAGGCGCTGCAGAACGCGGCATCAAACACATCTGTTGGGATGGCTGCATGTTCGATAACTCTGTTCTCGAAGCCCCAGCAACATGGAACGCGATCCTTAAAGCCATGATAGATGTCAATAAGGCTCTGTAATCATCTAACCCCCAAACTTTACATTTATGTCTAAGAAACCAATCCGCATCGGACTCATCGGCTACGGCTTCATGGGTCGCACGCACTCAAACGCCTACTCGCAGCTCGCGCACTTTTTCGATACCGACCACGTTCCTGTCCGCCAAGCGGTCTGCGGTCGTGATGAGGAGAAGGTCAAAGCGTTTGCTGAAAAGTGGGGCTATGCTTCTTACGAAACTGACTGGCGTGAAATGGTGAAACGTGACGACATCGATGCGATCGATATTTGCACACCTAACAACTCCCACGCCGAGATCGCTCTCGCCTGTATCGCAAATGGCAAGATGATCCTTTGTGAAAAGCCTCTCGCGCTCAACGGTGTGGAAGGTGAGAAGATGGTCGAAGCCGTCGAGAAATCCGGTTTGCCGAACTTAGTTTGGTATAACTACCGATTCCTTCCAGCTGTGACGCTTGCTAAAAACATCGTGGCAGCCGGCGAGTTGGGTCGGATTTTCCATTACCGCGCAAACTTCCTGCAAGACTGGACGATTTCCGAAGATCTGCCGCAAGGTGGTGCCGGACTCTGGCGCCTCGATGCGGCAGCAGCTGGCTCCGGTGTAACCGGTGATTTGCTCGCTCACTGCATCGATACCGCACGCTGGATCAACGGCGATATCGTATCCGTTTCTGCGATGACCGAAACGTTCATCAAAGAGCGAGTGCATACAGAAACGGGTCAGAAACATCCAGTAACCATCGATGACGCATGTGCGTTTCTTGCTCGTTTTGAAAATGGCTCGCTGGCGATTTTTGAATCGACCCGCTACGCGCGTGGTCACAAAGCATTGAATACCTTCGAGATCAACGGTGAGCATAAGTCTCTTGCCTGGGATCTACATGATTTGAACTACCTTGAGTATTTTGATCATGGCGTTCCTGGCGATCGCCGTGGTTGGAGTAAAATCCATTGCTCCGATGGTGATCATCCATACGCAGGCAACTGGTGGGTTCCGGGTCTTTGCCTGGGTTATGAGCATTCCTTTACTCACGCACTTGTGGAGTTCTTCAAGTCGCTTGATAATCCATCGGCACCGATCAACTACCCAGACTTCCGCCACGCGCTTGGCACACAGTATGTCTGTGATGCGGTTCTTGAGTCCGCGAAATCAGGTCAGTGGGTTGAAGTAAAAAAAGCCTAAGCTTCATTTCTCAAAAGCCCCCGTGGATCCATTCCGCGGGGGCTTTTTTGTTTGAGTTTAAGGGTAGGGCGGTATCGCTATGCAAAGGCCAGAGACATAGGTAATAAGTCTGTATCCGCCGAGGGTGCCGTATGGAATGAGGAAGAAATAATGGTTTAATGGAAAATCGGCTACATCTCGCTTGGCGCGTCGCCCTCGGCGATCCTCCATCGCATTAAGCTTCGTCAGGACAGGTTGTTGCTCTATTCTTAACACACTGAAATTTTTTGGCTCGGCGGTTGCCAACCGCCGCCACGGTTGGCAGATTTTGGGTCTCGGTATGACTGGAGAAAAGGTAACAAATTTGGCGGCTTATCGCTTTGTGGAGTTGTCGGGGCTGAAAGAGCTGCGGGAGGAGTTATTGGCTTTGTGCAAGGACGCTGGGCTAAGAGGGACGATTTTGTTGAGTGTGGAGGGGGTGAATCTTTTTGTCGCGGGATCGGAGCCGGGGATTGATCGATTGATGGGAAGGCTGCGGCAGCTCCCAGGGCTGGAGGATTTTGTCGGCAAGATCAGTGTCAGTGATGATCAACCGTTTCGCCGCATGTTGGTGCGGATCAAGAAGGAGATCATTTCGTTTGGGGTTGAGGGAGTTGTTCCGGGCAAGCGAACATCGGCGAAGCTTTCAGCAAAAGAGCTGAAGCGCTGGTTGGATGAAGGTAGGAAAATTACGCTGCTCGATACACGCAATGATTATGAGGTGAAGCTCGGATCATTCACAGGTGCAGTCGTGCCGGATATCCGTACGTTCCGTGAATTTCCTAATGCAGTGAGAGAGCTACCACAGGAGATGAAGGATGAAACCATCGTCATGTTTTGCACGGGTGGGATTCGCTGCGAGAAGGCGGGTCCATTTATGGAAATGGAAGGTTTCAAAAATATCTATCAACTCGATGGTGGGATTTTGAAATACTTTGAGGAATGCGGTGGCGATCACTACGACGGTGAATGTTTTGTATTTGATCAGCGAGTGGGGGTAGATCCGGCATTACAGGAAACGGATTCTGCGATTTGTTATGCATGCCTAGCTCCGCTAGATGCACAGGATCAAGAAGATGTGCGTTATGTAGGCGGTGTCAGTTGTCCGCATTGTTTCAAAGCAGAGCCGGAAAAAATGGCTGAGCGTATCGTCGATGCACAGACAAAACTAGATGAAGTCTGCCGCGTGTTACCGGGATCCATTCCACAGGAAAATCGCAGGCCAGTAAACGTTGCGGCGAAGTATGATAGGTGGTCGCTGATCGAGTTATTGGTGGAGCAGTTTCCGCAGATTTTACGCGAAGATTGGAAGCAAAGATGCGCGGACGGTCGGTTTATAAGTTATGGGGGAAAAGTGCGCGGATTGGATCATGTGGTTCGTGCGGGTGAGAGAATTCTGCAGGTATTTCCACCAGCTGTGGAGCCTGCGGTTGCGACTGGGATTCGAATCATCTGGGATGACGAGGCTTTGGTATTGGTTGAAAAACCTGCGCCGTTGCCGATGCATGCAAGCGGTAGGTATCATCGCAACACACTGCAGTATTTGATGAATGAGGTTTACGCACCGAAGTTTCTGCGTGCGGTGCATCGGTTAGATGCGAATACCCGAGGCTTGGTGTTGTTTGCGAGAACGCGGCATTGTTGTCGCTTGCTTCAACGTCAGTTTCTCGATGGCACCGTGGAGAAAATCTATCGTGTGAAAGTGCATGGCTGCCCTGAGTGGAATGAGAAAGTTTGCGATTTTGCAATTTCCAAAGAAGTCGAAGGACCCGGCGGACGCAGCGTGGATGAAGAAAATGGCTTAGACGCGCGCACGGAATTTATTGTCAAAGAACGTTGTTCGGATGGAACAGCATGGCTGGAAGCGAAGCTAGAAAGTGGTCGGACCAATCAAATCCGCGTGCATCTTTGGGAACTTGGTTTTCCTGTGGTTGGTGATCCTTGTTACTTGCCCAATAAGCAGATGAGCGACACGCAGACTTTGGATATCGAAGACGCGCCGATGCAATTGGAAGCATGGAAATTGAGTTTTACACATCCGATCAGTGGAAAGCGAATGGTGTTTGAAAACGGAGAACCCTTGCAGTCGTGAATATTCCGTGGCTTGAGCATGCTTCACGGCAAAAGAAACTCATGATCGGGGTTTCCGGTGGTTTGGATTCGACCGCGCTGCTGCATCTACTCAAGGCTGAAGGGTTTCAAAAAGTCGTGGTCTGCCATTTGAATCATGGATTAAGAGGGGCTGATTCCACGGGGGATACGAAGTTTGTTAAACTGTTAGGAAAGCGTTTGGGTTATCAAGTGATTTCTGAAAAAGTGGATCTTTTGGCGCAGATGAAGTTAACGGGAGATTCATTGGAAACGGCTGGTAGAGCGGCAAGGCATGCGTTTTTTGCGAAGTGTGGAAAAGAACAACGCTGTCGGTTGCTTTTACTAGCTCATCACGCGGATGATCAGGCAGAGACGATTCTATGGAATCTGGTGCGCGGCTCTCTCGGTTGCCGGGGGATGAGTGAAGTCAATGAACTCAGGATGGAAGGTCGAGAGATGACGGTGGTTCGTCCGCTGTTAGGGGTGCGTAAAGCCGAACTTTCTGAGTGGATGAATGAGCGTAAGTTTCCTTGGCGAGAAGATGCAACGAATGCGGTGAACGATGTGGTGCGGAATCGTTTGAGAAATGAAGCGATCCCATTGCTCGATGAAATCGCCAAGCGCGACATCACGCCGAACCTCATCCGCGCTGCAGAAATCGATAGTGAATGGCGTGAGTTATTAGATTGGAGTATTGCCACTGCTTCAGCGACCGATCCACAAGGTCGCTTGCACACGGGTGCGATGAAGGAATTACCCGCAGTTTTATCCCGAGCGGTGATTGCGGATTATTTGAAGAAAAAGCAGATCGAAAATGTGGATTGGCGGCTGCTGGAACGTTGCGTGGAGCTGCTGGATGTCGAGAAATCTGCGAGCGTGAATCTTCCGGGTGGAAAGCGGTTGAGAAGAAAAACGGGTCGGATTTTTTTGGAAGAGCTTTAGGTGAGACTATGACTGCCTGAGGCTTTGGACTGCTGCCCCGTCGTGTCGTGGCAGCTCTCAGAATTCGTGCGTTTATTCTAGGCTGCAGGTAAATACCTCGTATGCCGTCGAAAGTGCATCACCCTAAAAGCTAGGAATAAGAATCCTAGCAGTCCAAAGCCTCCGGCGCTAAAAACCCTAGGCTTGCAAAGCCATCGGAATTTCATTCAAGCTCACCGCGTGTCGGAAAACGGAACATCCAAAGAGAAAGCCAGGCGCTGGGGAGCTCACGTATGCCCAGATTGCCGCTTTGTGTTTCGCATCCCTCAAGATCACGACGGATTAGGCATTGTTTGTCCATCTTGCCGTAGGTTGCTGAAAATTCCCATGGAGGGAGATGCAGTTGCTCCGCTGATGGCGCCGATTAAGAAGATCGGATCTGGCGGTTCGAAGTAGACGTGTGGTCGTAATTTTTTATCAAAATGAATGTTTTTCACTTAAAATTAGCCTAGACTAATAATTTACGTTATTTCTAAATAGCGACGCAAGAAATGAAGAGACAAGCAAACGCGAATGCAGCAGGGAGATTGGCGAGGATCGGTTTGGTGATGCTCTGCATAGGGATTTCTGGATGGATACTAACTGGCTGCGGAGAGCGTTTTGAGCCGGATCAAACTGGAAAAATTCGAGTCATCACGAGTTTCACGATCATAGCGGATATGGCGCGAGAGGTTGCGGGAGATGTGGCGTCTGTGGAATCGATCACCAAGCCTGGCGCAGAAGTGCATGGCTATGACCCAACGCCAAAAGACATCATCAAAGCACAGCAGGCAGATCTCGTGCTTTGGAATGGGATGAATCTTGAGCTGTGGTTTGAGAAGTTTTTTGCGAAACTAGATCATGTGCCATCGGCCGTTTTGACCGAAGGAATCGATCCGATGGGAATCACGGAAGGACCATACACAGGTAAGCCCAATCCGCATGCATGGATGTCGCCAACAAATGCCAAGATCTATGTGGAAAACATCCGCCGGGCGTTGGTGAAAGTGGATCCAAAAAACGCAGAAACCTACAATGTGAACGCGGCTGCTTATATTGAGAAGTTCTCGGCGTTGGATGAACCGCTTAGAAAAATGATCGAAACTATCCCGGAAGAGAAACGTTGGTTAGTCACATCAGAGGGTGCGTTTTCTTATCTGTGTAGGGATTATGGATTGAAGCAGTTATATCTCTGGCCCATCAACTCCGATGCGCAGGGTACTCCTCAGCAAGTCAGTCATGTAATCGATGCAGTGAGAGATTATCATGTGCCTGTGGTTTTCTCAGAGAGCACCGTCAGTCCCAAGCCGGCCAAGCAAGTGGCGATCGAAACGGGTGCTCGTTACGGTGGTGTGCTTTATGTGGATTCACTGACTACCGAAGAAGGTCCAGCTCCTTCGTATCTTAAATTGTTAGAGATCAACGCTGAAACTATCGTGAAAGGATTTACTGAAAGCAAATGAGCTATCCCGAATATCCAGAAAAAGTAGAAACTACGCCGACCCTGAATGTTCAGGAGGTTTCGGTTGCTTACGCGAATGGGCAACAAGCTCTTCGCGATGCTAGCTTCTCGCTAGAAGGTGGAACGATCTGCGCATTGGTCGGGGTGAATGGCAGTGGAAAATCGACTTTATTCAAAAGCATCATGGGTTTCCTTAAACCCAACTCTGGAACGATCGCGATCAACGGTCGGCCAGTGAAAGAAATTTTAAAGAAACGACTGGTGGCTTATGTCCCGCAGTCAGAGGAAGTCGATTGGCAGTTTCCGGTAAGTGTTTGGGATGTGGTGATGATGGGGCGCTACGGAGCGATGAATTTCCTACGGATCGCACGAGCGGTTGACCGCAAGAAAGTGGAGGAGAGTTTGAAGCGTGTTTCGATGTGGGAGTATCGCGATCGGCAGATCGGTGAGCTCAGTGGAGGACAGAAAAAACGTGTATTTTTGGCGCGGGCGTTGGCTCAGGAGGGAAGGGTGATTTTGTTAGACGAACCTTTTACGGGTGTTGATGTTAGCACGGAGCAGGCGATCATTGGATTGTTGCAGGAGCTGAAAAAGGCTGGATGCATCATTTTGGTTTCGACGCATAACTTGGGGAGTGTTCCGGAGTTTTGTGATCAGGTGGTTTTGGTTAATCGTACAGTCTTGGCTTATGGACCGACGGCTGATGTTTTCACCGAGCAAAATTTGACGGTGGCATTTGGTGGGTTGCTAAGAGAATTTCAATTTGAGCAATCGACGATTCAAGCACACGACGGCAGAAAAGTTCGAGTTTTCTCCGATGACGAGCGGCCCTTGGTTTTCGGTAAGGACGGGCATTTGGAATACCGTGATAGGTCCGACCACGAGGAGTTGTTGAAACAACGATCCGAAGAGCATAACGAATGAGTGAAGTGCTTCAATATCTACTTCATCCCTTGCAGTATGAATACATGTTGCGTGCGATTTGGGTAAGCGCCTTGGTAGGTGGAGTCTGCGGATTTTTATCGTCCTTCGTGACGCTGAAAGGTTGGTCTCTCATGGGAGACGCGTTGTCGCACGCCGTGGTTCCAGGGGTGGTGATCGCGTATCTGTTAGGTTTACCGTTTGCGCTCGGTGCATTTGTCTCGGCAATTTTAGCGACGGGCGCGATGGCTTTCATTCGAGCGCAAAGTAGGATACGCGAGGATGCGACAATTGGGATTGTGTTCACTTCATTTTTCGCACTGGGCTTGGTGTTGATCACGGCTTTCCCTGCAGGTTTGGATCTCAAAGTAATTTTGTATGGAAATATCCTAGGGATCGCAGCAGGGGATGTGGTGCAAGTTGTGATGATCGCGGTGGTAGTTCTTTGTTTGTTGGGTCTGAAGTGGAAAGATCTAATGCTGTATTGCTTCGATGCAAATCAAGTGCGCGCATTGGGACTGAAGCCGATGGTTTTGCACATGATTTTATTGGGTTCGCTAGCAGAGGTGTCGGTGACTGCGTTGCAAGCTGTGGGAGCGATCCTTGTGCTGGCGATGTTGGTGACACCGGGAGCGACCGCTTACCTGCTTACGGATCGCTTTGGAAAAATGATTTGGATTTCATCTGGGTTAGGAATCGTGACTTCCATGGTGGGAGCGTATGTGAGTTATTTCCTCAATGGTGCTACGGGTGGTTGTATCGTCTCGCTACAAGCCTTGGTTTTTCTCGGTGTATTTATATTCGCACCCAAGCATGGTTTGATTGCGAATCGCCGGAGTAAACTACGAGATGAAGTCAACGTGGGGGAGGGCGCTTCATGAATTTGTTTTTAGAACCGTTTCAATATTCATTCATGCAAGATGCGCTGCTTGTAGGTGTGCTGATTGGAGCGATGTGTGCGGTGCTTTCATGCTTCCTGATTTTGAAAGGATGGTCACTGATGGGTGATGCGGTATCGCATGCGGTTCTTCCTGGAATTGTGCTGGCGTATATTTTTGGCATTCCATTGATCATCGGGGCATTTGCCGCAGGTTTATTTTGTGCAACAGGAAGTGGGTTTGTGAAACGTCACAGCAGGGTTAAAGAAGATACGGCAATGGGTGTGGTGTTCACTGGCTTGTTTGCCTTTGGCTTAGTGCTTTTCAGTAAGACTCCTTCTGATTTGCATTTAGATCATATTCTTGTCGGAAATATTTTAGGGATCAGCAGTGCGCAGGTGCATCAGACCTTGTGGTTAGGTGGATGCGTTTTGTTTGTGAGTTTGGTTTTGAGAAGAGATTTGATGCTGATTTGTTTTGATCCTGTCCAAGCGAGAGTGCTGGCGTTGCCGGATCAGTTTCTAACTTATCTGCTGCTCGGTTTGTTGGCATTGGCGATCGTTATCGCGATGCAGGTGGTTGGGATCATCCTCGTTGTAGCGATGTTGATCACGCCGGGTTGTGTGGCTTATTTGTGGACGGATCGGTTTGATAGGATGTTAGTCATCTCCGTAATATCTTCGGTCACCGCGACGATCATTGGGATTCTTATCAGCTATCATGCTGACCTCTCGACGAGTGGTTGTATTGTTTTAGCGCAGGCATCGTTGTTTGTGCTGAGTTTAATCGTCGCGCCGAAATATGGAATTATAGGACGGCGTAGAGCGACGGGTAGGATTTCAACGCAAAGAATCGATTAAAACACCCCTCTAGGGCTTAGATTTCTTGGGGGGATTTTACCCAGTGCGTTGCACTTGGCTGGCATAAGTTAGGCTGTTGGCCTTGGGGGAGTGGTCAATAAATCAAAGCAGCGTATTGTCGAGACTACCTAATCTCACTCTACCTGCGCAACCGCCATGGCGGCGATGCCTTCTTTGCGGCCGATGAAGCCCATGGTTTCGTTGGTGGTGGCTTTGATGCCGACCCTGTTAGGTGAGATGCCCAGAGCGCTGCCAATGTTTTGTTGCATGGCTTCGCGGTGATGGAGGACTTTTGGAGCTTCGGCGATGAGGGTGGAATCGACGTTGATCAATTTCAGGTTTTCCTCAGCGAGGAGTTCGCGGCATTTTTCTAGGATTTTTAGCGAGGAGATATCTTTGCAAGACGGATCACCGGGCGGGAAGTAGAAGCCGATATCGGGTTTTCCCATCGCGCCAAGGACGGCATCGGCGATGGCGTGGCAGAGGACATCCGCATCGGAGTGTCCGGCTAGGCCGTGGGTGTGGGGGATGTTCACACCGCCAAGGATGAGCTGGCGGTTTTCCGAGAACTGGTGGACGTCGTAGCCGGTGCCGATCATGCTTTAGTAGATTGTTAGATTTTTTTCACCGCAGAGATTGAATAAAATGAAGTAGAAGAATGGTTAGAGAATCTCTTCAATGGGGATTTTGCCGTTGGTAGCGACGATGGAGTAGGAATCGGATTTCCCTGGTTTTTGAGTGAGTGTGACTTTTCCACCGGCGGCTTCAACGAGGAGTTGGCCGGCGGCGATGTCCCAGAGTGAGATGGTGGATTCGACGTAGGCATCGAGTCGGCCGCAGGAAATGTAGGCCATGCCGAGGGCGGCGGAACCCATCATGCGCATTTTGCGGGCGCGGAGGGAGGCTTTGTGGAAACGCTCGATGCCGGTGTTTAGGGCTTCGGTGTCTTTTCCGCAGCCGACGAAGAGGATGGATTCTTCGAGTTTCTCGCGCGGTGAAACTTTAACAGTTTCGCCATTCAACATGGGCTGGCCGCCTTTTTCTATGGTCCATGTCTCTCCGACCATGGGATCGTGAATGACGCCGAGCACGACTTCGTCGCCGATGCGCAGGGCGATGGAGACGCAGAAGTGAGGGATGCCGTAGAAGAAATTCACGGTGCCATCGATGGGGTCGACAATCCAGTGGCGGTTGGAGTCTTGGTTTCCAGCGATGCCTTCTTCGCCATAGAGTGCATCGGTGGGACGCGCGGTGAGGAGGATGTTGGTGATCAGGTCTTGGGATTCTTTGTCGAGCGCGAGTTTGATATCGTGATGATGCTCTTCATCGACCGTGAGGGATTTGCCGAAATGTTTGCGGAGGAGTTTTCCGGCTTCTAGGGCAGCCTCGACGGCCAAGGTGAGATCGTTTTCCATGCGCTGTGAGTAATGCTTTGAAGATATGAGGTCAAGGGTGGCGGTCTGCCAGGGTGATTAAGTGGGTATTTTTAACCACGAATCCGACTTCGCCAAGGCTACGACGGACAAGTTTTCCCGAATCTCACGAATGAAGAGAAGATTTTGGTAAATGAGTTGTTATAGAATGAGATGTTCCAGCCCTCCGCTATCTCCGTTTGCTCCTGTAAAATAATTTCTAAACAGCCCCGACTTTATCGGGGTGAAAAGGTAACAGAGAAAACGGAGGGAGCTTTACACTCAGCTTGCGATTTTAGATTCTGTTTGAAGAGTTTGTATCGGGGACAGGATGTCTCCTCGACGGACTGGGACTGCAA
>CAWUUP010000164.1:0-10554 GCA_963925255.1 uncultured Luteolibacter sp. | reverse complement strand
GGTGTCGGACACTCTGGGCAATGTCACGTCTGAGACCGTTTTGGGCATATTCACTGTGGATATCAGCAATCTCACTCCGGGCAAGGCTTCCCAGACCATTGATTTCACATCGCCCGGCGCCGTGACCTTCGGTGACGCTTCCTTCGCTCTGAGCGCCACGGCTTCTTCCGGACTCACCGTTTCCTATGCGAGCTCCGATCCATCCGTCGCCACCGTGTCCGGAAACACCGTGACCATTGTCGGTGCGGGCAACACCACCATCACAGCCTCACAAACCGGCGATTCCAATTACGATCCCGCCACCGATGTTCCGCAGACGCTCACCGTCAACAAGGCTACCGCCACCGTTACACTCACCAATCTCACCCAGACCTACGACGGTAACCCAAAGCCCGTCACGGTAGCCACGACTCCCATCAACCTGTCCCACTCCGTCACCTATGATGACTCGCTGGTCGTACCAACCAACGCGGCGACCTATGCCGTCGTCGCGATCATCACAGATCCGAACTACCAGGGTTCAAACAGCGGATCATTCGTCATCGAGCCCGCCAACGATCTGGCTTCATGGAAAAACAAGTATTTCACTGAAGCCGAACAAACTGCAGGTCTCGCCAACAACAACCAGGATCCGGATTTCGACAACCTCTTGAATCTCGCCGAATACGCGCTCGGCACCGATCCACGCATGTTCACTCCATCCTTCGTTCCTACACTTGACGGCAATGGACTCACGCTCACCTTTACCCGGCCCGCCAGCCTGCCGGATGTCACCTACTTCGCTGAATCCTCCGAAGAACTCGGAAGCTGGTCGATCATCCCGCTTGAAGTGACCGTGCCCGGAGATCCGGAAACCGTCCGCGCCCGGGATCCTCTCACCACCGGAGACCCCTCGAAGCGCTTCATGCGCCTGCGTTTCGAGACTCCGTGACAATCTCCGCTCCTCCTCATGCAGTGCTGGAGTTGAAGCACTAACTGCCTCCCGGCAAGCTTGGAGGGCAAATAGGGATAACGACCGCTAATGACTGCTAGGAATTTGCTTTTTCACCCTGCGCGGAGAATACAATGAAGTGGCATCTGGGAAGGATAAAAAAGGGGGGTGCTTCAACCTGTTTACTACGCATACGAAATTGAATTTTTTTAAGATGCGACATCTGACCTCAATTATGTGGAACTTCACGATCTGAACCCTAAGATCCATCTTTTGCGTGCGGAATCTTGGTAATCGATCTAACAAAAAATCAATATTTTCTCCAAAGGGAAGGCATAAATAGTACAAGCAGAGCGAATAATTCAAGACGTCCGAGGATCATGATCCAGCCAAGAAATATTTTGGTTGGTTCTCTGAGTTCGGCAAAGTTCATCGTGGGTCCGACAGCATCGAAGCCGGGGCCAATACTGGATATAGTGGCAAGAATAGTGCCCGCACAGCTTTCTAAAGTAATTCCAGTTCCTGCCTCTAGGAAACCAACGACTGCGGTGGCCGCGATCGTGATCATGAGATATAGAGTTAGGAAGAACATGGTTCTGGCGCGTGCCGAATCATCCATTGGATTGCCGTTGACGATGACTCGAAATACCTGATTTGGACGGAAAGTTTTGACGATTTCGTTACGAGCAGACTTAGCAAAGACGATCAATCGACCCACTTTGAATCCACCTGCTGTTGAGCCAGAGCAGCCGCCTATTAACATAAGGCAAGCGATGAGAACTTTGGCCCAAGTTGGCCAGATATCATAATCAGCAACTCCAAATCCAGTGGTTGATGCAATACTAACAACGGTGAAGGCGCTCTCGCAAATAGTCGTTAAAATAGGAATCCCATCATGATAGCTTCGCCCAGCTGCGATGAGAACAATGACTGAGGTGCAGATTCCAATAAACCAACGGGCATCTTCTTCGCGGAAAACGCGTTTCCAATTTTGTCGAAGCATCACGATAAAGAGCAGGAAATTCAGACTTCCGAGGGTCATGAAAATGATTAACCAAGTCTCGATTAGCCAAAAGTTTCCCCAATGAGAATAGTAGCCGATACTTGCGGTATGCGGACTTAGTCCTCCTGTTGAGATGGTTGTGAAAGCGTGACAACTTGCATTGAACCAAGTCATTCCCAGCGCTCGGAGTCCAACTAAGCAGATGAGCACGAGACCGAAGTAGATACGAAGTAGCAATAATGCAGTGTCTTGAATCCGCGCTAGGCCGAGATCACCACTACGGAAGGATGACTCGTTATGAAAAAGTGATTTTGAAGAGACACCTATGTAAGAAAGTAAGGCGACAAACAGCACAAGGATTCCGATGCCTCCAAGTAACTGTGTGGTTGCACGCCACAAAATGATTCCTCTTGGCCAGTCCTCAATCATCGTCATGACCGAGGAGCCGGTGGTTGTAAACCCCGAAGCAGATTCAAAAAAAGCACCTGCTGGACTCAGATATGGAGAGCATAGATAATAGGGGAGCCCGCCGAATATACTGCAAATAATCCACCCCAAACCGACGATGACAATGGCTTCTCGTTTTGGAATCGTGTCGTGTTTCGTTTTCGTTAAGCCAGGGACTATTGCTAGAATTGCAAATCCACCGGTAATTGCAGCTGAGAGGAATAGAGCTGAGCCCGCTTCACTGCCTCCTTGGACGACATCAAGTCTAGTGAAGACACCGCAGAACGCCATCGTGATGGCTTCAAGAGCAATCAAGAGCCCTAAAATTCTCGCGATTAAGTAAAAATTCATGAGCTTAGTTTTAGTCTTCCAGAAGCTTCAGGAATGATTTTCGGGATTCCTTGGAAACCATCGCGTAAAGATGATCGCCTCCAAGAAGAACCTCGTCTGGCCCCGGCACATCCGCGTGCAATCCCCTTAGCTTTCCAACCAATACCACTCCTGATGGCCATGTAATTTCTTTGACCATATGCCCTGCTGCAATAGATGCATTTCCAACTCGCAGCTCAACCAGATCAATACCATCAAATTTCTTTAATACGTGGAATGAGTCTGTCGTGATAAAGCGTTGAATTTCTCGGCGAGTTGCCTCGCGCGGGCTTATGGCTGCACGAATTCCAAAGTGATGGCCACTAGCAGAGATTGCTGCTGCGTAGTCCGCACGGTGTATCAATGTTAAACAGTTTTTTACGCCGAGAGTATGAGCTTGTAGACATGACATGACATTATCTTCGTCATCAACACTCGTGCTGATGAAAAAGTCCGCTTCGCCAACTTGCTCCTCTTCCAGAACTGTTGAAACCGTGGCGTCTCCATTGATGATCGTCGCATTTGTCAGGCGATCGGTTAGACTTAAACAAACTTGTGGGTCTCTTTCAAAAACGCGGACTGTGCAGTCAATACTCTCTAACATTTGTGCCAGAGAGAATCCGTATTCATTGCCACCAAAAATCACCACTCGGAGTTTGTCCGATCCTTTGCTTTTCCCTTGGAGATATTTAGCAAAGTCTCGTAGTTTTCGTGGTTCTCCAAAAATAGTTACGACATCCCCAGCTTCGACTACCGTATCTGCGTTCGGAACAAAGGTGGACTCCGCTCTGGAAATCATAGCGACTCGAATCCCAGGAGGAGCCTCCATTTCACGGAGTGTTTTAAGTTTAGCTGTAGAATGGGTTCCTACTAATACTTGTTGAAGTTCGATCCTACCTCTCGCGAGTTCCTCGACTACGAGAGAATCTGGATTGCGGACAAACTTCGCCAGCTCGATTGCAGCTAGGCGCTCGGAACTAAAAATATGATCTAGCCCAAAGTGACCCCGAAAATCAAAAAGCCATTCTTCGCGCTGAAGGCTGGGATGCACTCGGCTAATAACTTTCGAAACACCCATGCTCTTTGCCATCGACGCTGACATCATGTTAGTGGTGTTTGAAGAGGACATTGCGAGAAATAGATCGCATTCGCCTACGTCAGCATCAGCTAAATCAGAAACGCTCGTGCCATCCCCATGGATAACTTTAGCATCCAAGGTAGCCTCAAGTTCTTCGGCTAACGCCTTATCCGCCTCGATCAACGAAATGCGATGCGCTTCTTTGGTTAGGCAAAATGCGAGATGTCGGCCAATTTCACCGGCTCCTACGATAATAATATTCATGAATACAATTTGAATGGCTGAAACCAACGCCGTTCTAATCACTTCTTTGGTAAGCCGCAATCCCAACCTTTTGTAGGCAATGGGCCGAAACGGCTAAAAAACTTCATCTTCGTACACTTGAGAGTCATTTTCCGAGCTTTTAGCACACTAAATCTCAAAAAGATTTCAGCTTTGGGTGGTTTGAAGGAAATATTTTTATAATTTCGAGGGGAATTAGGTCAAAAATCAACATAAATACGATAAATTTTTGGATGTAACTCATTCTAAAACAAAGATTAGCAAAATCGATCTAAAAATCTTCACTTTCTGCTTGTGGTAGAAGTGTACGAAAGTGTATCTAAGTGCTGTCAAATTCGCCAGCTGTTCCTAGATGATACCGCAATTCCAACAATATAAGGGCTCGTTCCCTTACAAGACTGACTCGAAGAATCGAGTCAATGTCGTGCCAGCTTGGCGGCCGGTTCAGGGAGAAGCGTTGAATTTAATGCCTTCTCTTTCAGAAGGAGCGAAGGTGATCAAGGTGCTCACTCAAGAGGCTTTTGAATACCGAGTGGAGCGAATCAAACAGCACGCGACATCGCCGAAAGAGGAATCGCAACTGAAGACTAAATTGGTGCGTCTGTTGCGTGAAGCAAACGTGAATGAGCAAGGAAAACTACTCATCCCTAAAGATTTGGCAGATTACGCCGGCATATCACCTGACAGCGAAGTAATGCTTTCAGCTGGCGATAGCCATTACGAGATATGGAATAGAGCCAAGTTTGAGGAAATCTTCGGTCTTTCCGCAGTCCCTGAAGAAGACGATCACCTCGCAATTTTCTAACATCCAAAGCATGTTATTCCAATCAACCATCACGATTACCGATACAACCCACCACTCGGCAGGGTTGGGTTGTAGTGCGTTGATGCGTCGTGTTGAAGATGCGTGCTCTTATTTTTCACGAAGCCACGCGCTAGGGACAGCACGTGGCTCCGAAAACACGAACGCCGTCACCGCTTCTGGCTGGTTGCCGGTGCGGCGTTCGTTTCTCTTCTCCAAAGCTTTTTTAGCCAAGCGTATGAAGTCTCTCGGGACAGAGCTCCATTCGCTTATGGAACCGTTGCGTTGCGCTGCTCCTGGCTGGTTGTCAGCGCACGCACCGGTTCATTTTTCCAGAAAAAATCAAAACCACGAGCTCGGGATAGTGAGTGGTCATGGTAAATCGGACGTCGTGCCCGCTGCTGGCTGGTTGTCGGCCTCGGCGTCCGAATCATTTTCGCCGAGTGGCTATCATATTCCTGTGATGCCCATTGAAGTTATTGAAATGATGGAAGCTGGGCCAGGAAAATTCATCATCGATGGAACCCTAGGGGGTGGCGGACATTCAGAACTGCTACTCAAGACAGGGGCCAAAGTTTTAGGAGTGGATCGTGATCCAGAGGCCCTCGCTTACGCAGCAAAACGCCTCTCTGGTTTCGGCAAGCAGTTCTCCACGTTTCAGGCGAACTTTTCTGAAATACCATCTTACGAAGGAATCGCTGCTGGTGAACTAGCTGACGGACTTCTGCTAGACTTAGGAGTATCATCACGTCAGCTAGATTCTGCAGAACGCGGATTTTCTTTTATGCGTGAAGGTCCGCTCGATATGCGGATGGGGCCAAACGCAACCATGACTGCCGCAGAACTAGTTAATACTTGGTCTGAAGCTGAGATTACACGAATTCTATACAGCTATGGCGAGGAACCGAGATCGCGTCGCATCGCCAGTGCGATTGTTGCGCAACGTGTAAAAAAACCATTTGAAACCACCTTAGAATTGGCTGCTTGTATTGAGAGCGCAGTCGGGCGTCATAGTAAAATTCATCCCGCCACACGTTCGTTCCAAGCGATTCGTATGGCAATTAATGAAGAACTTGAATCATTGGCATCTATTCTCGAATCCGCAGCCAACGTATTAAAACCGGGTGGCCGGCTACTGATCATTACCTTCCATAGTTTGGAGGACCGGATGGTAAAACGATTTCTCCGTCACCATTCGCAACCTTACATTGATGATCCTACTTGGCCAGCACCTCGGGCGAACCCCGATTTTAAATACCGGCTAATTTCAAAAAAAGCCATAGCCCCAAGCCAAGTAGAGACATCCTCTAACCCTCGAGCCCGTAGCGCAAAGCTTCGGGTTGCTCAGCTTTCTGGTCCAGAGATTCTAACATCTAATTTCTTAAAAGCATGAATCGCCGTCGTCAAGAAATCGAAAGTCGCATTTCATCATTTGCGATTTTTTGCTTAGTCCTCGCGTTAGCTATCAGTGCGGTTGGAGGCGTGCTGCGTGTCTATTACCGTAACTGCCAGATTAAAGCTATGAGGGAGATCGACGTGGTGGAGAGACGGATTGAGAAACATCAACTCGACGTTCGCACAGTACAGATGCGCCAAGATCAAATTTTGAACCTATTTGCCATGCGTAAGACACTTGAAGACTTAGGCACAGTAATGCGCCCAATGCCTGCAGGTGTTACCGAAAAAATCCTTCCTTCTGAGCCAACTGCTGTCGCCTCTTCTAATACCAATCTGTGAATCGAGCTTTTCAAAACCGTTGTATCATTCTGTGTCTGATTCTCGTAATCTTGCTCAGTACGCTCTCGGTGCGACTGATTCAAATTCAACTCGTTGACCGTAAGCGTTATGCGGAATCCTCGGCAAAAGCGTATCATCGTATCGAGCGTATTGTTGCAATGCGTGGTATGATTGTGGATCGCAATGAAGAAACCATAGCAAAAAGCATTCCTGTATCCTCGATTTACGTGGATAAGAACCACTTGCTAGATCCGAAGCTTGCATCGTTCGGTTTGGCTTATGAAAAGGCTTCAAAAGAGCCGGGTTGGGAAGAGCTTGGTTCTGAAGATCAGTTGAAGCGGATGCGCGTATTACGTGGCGATATTCTTTCTAGCGAGCTTCCAGATGTCATCGTTCAAAAACATTTGGCTTATGCAATCGGCTTGCTGGCAAGGCCAATGGGTATGAGGCGTGACGAGCTTCGAGAAAAAATTGAAGGCAGTAAAGCCAAGTGGTTTGCTATCCTAAAAGACATGCCAGACGATAACGCAGAGCGACTCCGCGAGATCGTAGATGAAAATCACATTGAAGGATTCGTTTTCGAAAATTCGATCAAAAGATGGTATGCTAACCCAAAAATCGCAACTCATCTAACAGGTTTCACCGGAGAGCTCGAAGAAGCACTCGGAAATGGTCAGAAAACCTATCGTATGGTAGGTCGGTTTGGAATCGAATCGGCATTGGAAGAATATCTCGCTGGGCGCGATGGGCGTAGAGAGCATTTACGAGATGCGCGTGGATTGGTTGTTCCCGGAAATTCCGGCAGTCTTTTGCCTCCAAGAGCTGGTCTAAACGCCAAACTTACCATCGATATTAGCATGCAGGCGATCATTGAAGAAGAGCTTGATGCTGGCTTACTAAAATATAAGTCAAAGCAAGGCGCTGTCATTGTGATGGATCCGAGTAACGGTGAGATTTTAGCAATGGCTTCACGACCGCATTTTGATCTCAATCATAAGGAAAACCTTGCTGAGAACTCTTTCAACTACGCGATTCAGGCAAAGTATGAGCCGGGTTCGACGATCAAAATTATCCCAATATCGGCAGCACTGCAGGAGCGATTGGTCACACTAAATACAGTGATTAATTGCCCCAGTGTCTTACAGGAAAATAGATTCACAGTTAAGGATGCGCACTCCAGCGGAATGTTGACGGTTGAACAAGTCATTCAGAAATCTAACAATCTTGGTTGTTGGAAGCTAGCTAAGCAACTTGGTGTAAAACGTTACTACGAATATGTTCACGCATATGGCTTTGGTGAGCGCACGGGAATCCAGCTTAGTGGAGAAAATTCCGGCACAGCTGCGATACCAAAGCTTCCAGTTGATTTTTCGCGTGCGTCTTACGGCTATTATATTGGAGTTACGCCGATTCAAATGGCCACAGCCTACTCAGTGGTTGCGGGTGATGGTCGTCTAGTTCGTCCTAAAATCGTTAAGTCGTTGATCGCGAATGATGGAACAATTATTGAGGAATTCCCTACGGTAAGTCGCGGACAAGTGATCTCTCCTGAAACGGCAAAAAAAATGCGGGCAGCTCTGTATAAAGTGACTCAACTAGGCGGCACGGCAACTAAGGCCGCGGTTTCAGGATACAAGGTTTGCGGCAAAACAGGAACGGCTATTAAGCACGATCCTAAGCGTGGCGGATATATCGATGGTGGATATGTTGTTTCTTTCGCTGGTTTTATGCCGGCGGATAACCCTGCCTTTGTCTGTTATGTGGTGATCGACGAACCGATGACTACGGAATATCCACGCTATGGAGGAACCATCGCGGCACCAATTTTTTCTCAAATCGCACAGCGACTCGCCAGACAGATGAATCTCCAGCCTACCGAGCCGATCACTGAAACAGTCGCAAATCGGTAGTGATAAACAAAAATTAAAATGCTCCTACGGCAACTCATTAAAAAATTACAAAATGTCACGATCTCAGGATCTGTTGACTTGGATGTCTGTGCAATCACAGCTGATTCACGCGCCGTTTCAAAAGGTAGCTTGTATGCGGCAATCCGTGGAACCTCGATCAACGGACATGATTTTATAAGCGATGCGATTTCAGCGGGATGTTTGGTCATTCTGGCAGAAATTGCACCACCTTCGGATTTGCCTGCGGAAATTAGTTGGCTACAGGTCTCCGATTCCAGAGATGCACTCGCGCAAATCGCAGTAACCTTTCATGATGATCCTGCGGCGGAATTAAAGATGGCGGGTGTTACTGGCACAAATGGAAAAACCACCATTGCGTTTCTTGTTCATCACATCATGAAGATGGAATGGCATCGTGCTGGTTTGCTAGGCACGATTCACATTGATGATGGTGAAGCGGTTACTGCGGCAAAACATACCACTCCAGGATCGATCGAATTGAACAAGATTCTCAATACGTTTCGTGATAACGCGTGCCGCGGCGCGATCATGGAGGTTTCTTCGCATGGTATTCATCAAAAGCGTGTCAGTCATCTAGCGTTTGATGCAGCAATTTTCACGAATCTAACTCAAGATCATCTAGATTATCATGGTACGATCGAAAAATACATGGATGTGAAGGCATCGTGGTTCCTCGATCTTGCGAACAATCCAAATGGGAAAAAGCCAACTGCAGTCATCAATATCGACGATGCTCGTGGAAATGATTTAGCTAAGAAGCTCGACGGCAAAATGTCAGTGATTCGCTACGGATTTTCTGTGAATGCAGATTTCAGAGCGAATAATTTTCAGCAAGGTCGAGATGGCATGACCTTTGAGCTCACAGTGAAGGCGAGATCTTATCTGGTTCGCGCTCCTTTGATTGGTCGGTTCAATGCTTACAATCTTCTTGCGGCGATTGCGGGTGCAAGTGCTTGCGGGATTAAGCCTCGCCAAGCGATTGCTGCATTAGCGGATTCTCCACAAGTTCCGGGCCGTATGGAAAACGTTGGAAATTCAGGCGGGGCCACAGTTTTTGTTGATTACGCACACACCCCAGATGCGTTAGAAAACGCATGCCGCACGCTTAAGGAGCTAAACCCACGTCGCTTGATCACCGTATTCGGTTGTGGTGGCGATCGCGATAAAGGCAAGCGTTCGTTGATGGCTGCTGCAGCAGCTCGTTTCAGCGATTGTATCGTGATCACGTCCGATAATCCACGCTCTGAAAATCCAGCGGAGATCATTCGCGAAATCGAAAAAGGCCTGCCTAAAAAGTGCAACTATATCATTGTGCTAGATCGCGCAGAAGCGATTGAGGCGGCTGTTCAGAATGCACTCTCCGGTGACATCATTCTTATCGCAGGTAAAGGCCACGAAACTTACCAGCAATTCGCAGACCAGAAGATTGATTTTGATGACCGGAAAAAAGCCGACTTCGCATTGAGAAAGCGCACTGAAGTCATTGCTGAGATGCGTGCAAACCCCGATCCGCGTTTCTAAAAACATTCTCCACGATAGATGAAAGCATCAGCTCAACACATTTCTGAAATCCTCGGCGCAAACATCGTCGCGGGTTCCGGTTCTGCAGCGGCCGACGGAGTCTTCACTGATACAAGAAAACCCATTACTCGAGGTCTTTTTGTAGCGCTTAGAGGTGAAAATTTCAATGGAGATCATTTTGCTACGGCGGCTTTGGATAAAGGTGCAACCATTGCGTTAGTGCAGAAATGGGAAGGTGGTGAATTAGATTCCAATAAAGCAGTCATTGAAGTTCAGGATCCATTGCTTGCCCTGCAGCGCCTCGCTTACTGGTGGAGAAATCAGTTGGATATTCCTGTGGTTTGTATCACGGGATCAAACGGTAAAACCTCCACGAAAGACTTCACGACTTCGGTGCTTTCTCAGAAATTTTCTGTCAGCGCGACTCAAGGCAATTTAAATAATCATATTGGC
>CAWUUP010000163.1:0-14547 GCA_963925255.1 uncultured Luteolibacter sp. | reverse complement strand
AAAACTCTGACCTTGAAACCCCTTTCTAAAACTCCCCACAATCCCCCATGCGGAACGACTTCTACAACTCCTTCGACACCGAACGCTTGGAGGAACCCACTACCAAGGAAGATTATCGTAGTCCTTTCCAGATCGATCGTGATCGCGTTCTGCACACCACCACTTTTCGGCGCCTACAAAACAAAACACAAGTCTTCTGGTCTGGTGAATACGATTTCTACCGCACGCGACTGACTCATTCACTCGAGGTTGCTCAAATCGGCAAATCCATCTGCACCTGGCTTCTGCGCCAACCTGATTCGCCACTCTCCGATAGTTTCTACATCGATACCGATCTCGTCGAAGCAATCTGCCTCTCTCACGATCTCGGTCATCCGCCCTTTGGTCATGCCGGTGAAAAAACACTCAACCACTTGAATCGTGAATACGGTGGCTTTGAAGGAAACGCGCAAACGCTACGCCTCCTCACTGAGCGTATCTTTTCCGCGAAAAATACTGGCATGTCACCTTCACGTGCTTTTCTCGATGGCATCCTGAAATACAAAACTCTTTGGTCGGAGCTCATCACTGATGGTAAACCTCCAAAGAATCATTTCATCTACGATCACCAGCACCGCTTCCTCGATTGGAGCATGGGAGGAAACGATTTTCCCATCGAATACATACCCGGAAAACATCGCGATGCATTCAAATCCATTGAATGCCAAATCATGGATTGGGCGGATGATACCGCCTACTCACTGAATGATCTCTCCGACAGCGTGCGCGCAGGTTTCCTGCCGATTGAGAAAATTGAAAACTGGGCAAAATCCAAACACATCGACTTCTCAGAAAAAACACCCCTAGGCGATCTCATCCAAGCGATCCGTGCGAATCGCGTTGAACCATTTATCGGGAAACGCATCGGGAAATACATCACTTCTACCCAACTCGATCTGGACGTCAATTTCCTCTCCTCCACCACCAACCGCTATCGCTACCGACTTGTGATCGATTCAACTGTCCAAGCAGAATCATCACTCTTTAAGCGTTTAGCTTACGACGTTGTATTCCTTTCTCCAAAGCTCAAACAACTTGAGCACAAGGGCTCCTACATGCTCAGCAAACTTTGGGAAATTTTGGAAACTCGTTACATCCACGGCCATCTCATCGATGGCCAAGATTTCCAACTTCTCCCCAATGACACCGTCAACGAAATCCAACAAGCCGCCGATCCCGCTACCAGAGCCCGCCTCATCTGCGACTACCTCGCCGGCATGACCGATGGCTACGCCGCCAGAACCTACAAACGACTTTTCTCCCCAGATTTCGGATCAATCAATGATCTTTGATCACTTGATACCACTGGAACAAATTCAGAGACAACGCGCCGCAGGCTTTGGACTGCTGAGATTCTCATTCCCTGCTCTGTCAGGCATTCGGCAACCACCCAGCACCTTACGCTAATCAAACCCAACCCTGAGGGCTGCAAATCATTGTCGCAATCCAAAGCCTGCGGCGTGAAAACAAAAGAAGCCTCTCAGATTGAAGTTTAAAACTTAATATTTAAAGAGAGTAGCCTTACTAGGACTCGAACCTAGAATGACGGAATCAAAATCCGGAGTGTTACCATTACACTATAAGGCTATTGTTGGAGCTAGTGCCCCGGGCGCGGCAAACTACATGAGCCCTCCGCTATTTGGCAACCCGGAAATTTATACGAATGATCATTTTTTGCGAAATAGGCAAGAAATACGGTCTATTCGGAATATAGCCTCCTGTTACTAGTATCTAAAAGAAAATGAGCCCACCTAGCGTTTAGGTCGACTCATAGATTTCTAAAAGAATACAGAAACGGCTTACTTTTCTAGAGGATGCTCTTTCAGGAGTTGATCCACTTGGTAAAATCCTTGTTGTCCTTCAGTCTCTGCCCTGACCTTTTTCACCTGCTCAGGCGCGATTGCGGTGGCCTTGTTACCATAGCTGTTGCGTACATAAGTGAGAACGTTTGCCACTTCCTTATCATTTAACATCCCACCGAATGGGGTCATTGGGACTTGTCCATTGTATGACTTACCATTGACTTCGATTGGCCCCATTAAACCATGGAGGGTAATTTTAATCAGACGTTCCGGATCACCATTTACGTAAATACTCTCAGAAAGCGGCGGGAATGCCGGATCCAAGCCTTTACCGTCCGGCTGGTGACAAGTTGCGCAGTGAGCATCACGGAAATAAACCTCGTGTCCTGCTTTGAACTCATCTTTCTCAGCTTTGGAAAGGTGATCAGGAATCGGCGGCATTGGATTCGGATCGACCTTGACTTCAGATTCCCCTTTCAATCGAGATTCTGCTGCATCGATTGACTTCGCACTCCAAACATCTGTGCCTTTGCCTTTGGCAATCGCAACGACTTCCAAGGCGGCAGGTTTATCATACCATGTCGCTGCAACAACAGCCTCAAGGCGAACTCGGCCATGTTCATCAGCGGCAGCTTTTTTCATTAGATCTAATGCGTCTGGGAAAAGATCAAAATTATAACGCAACACCCGAACCGCAGCGGCACGCACGTGGAAATCCTCTGAAACGAGAAGCTTTTTCAAAAGCGCAGCATCAACCTTATTCATTCCCCAAGTTGTCCAAAGAGCCTCGAGAATATTGTGAGAGTAACGAGGATCTTTCTGATCAAGCGAGGCAACCCATTTGCTAACAGCTGGCAATACTTCTTCAGCAGTATGAGCACGAAGTTCACGACGACTGCTATAGCGGCTACGATATTCCGGAAGCTTGAGATTCTCCAAAAGTGTCGCGATCGGAGCTCCAGCAACATCAGCCGGTTCAACCAATGGACGGGAAGGATAAGTTAGACGATAAATACGACCATGGACGTGGTCACGAAGCGGATCACGCGCATTGTGCTGCAAATGGCCGATCAATACATTCTGCCAATCGATGATGTAAAGCGAGCCATCAGGAGAGAACTCGAAGTCTGCTGGACGAAAGTTTCCATCAGTGGATTTCACCAAGTCTTGTCTGAACGCAGTTTTGTAACCTGTGCCATCATCGACAATCGAATGTTGTTTGAGACCCAGGAAGCCAATGCAGTTTCCAATCAATGTATCCCCTTGAACTTCGTCTGGGAAATGTCTGGAAGACACATACTCAAGACCGGAAGTAGGACGCACAGATTGATTTTTGGGAACCAGGTCTAAAGTATCAGGCGCTTTGACTCCATATGGTGGTTTCAAGGAAACCGGAAGGTTCCAGTTCCACAGTGGCCCTGAAGTGTGAATGAAGAAGTCTTGACCCCATTCATCGAATGCAAAACCCCATGGGTTCGGGATGCTGACTTGGGTGGTGCGTTCAAGTTTAGTTTTCTGAGGACAGAACCGATAAAATCCACCATCCACGCCACGCACGGGACCGTAAGGTGTTTCGATATTTGAATGAAGGAAGATTCCCTCGCACAACATAAATGCTCCCGATGGATCTGCTGCGAACGCACCGACCGCGTGGTGAGTGTCGTGGGAGTCAAAGCCGGTGAGAACGATCTCTTTCGAGTCTGCTTTATCATCGCCATTTGCGTCTGCAAGGAACACCAAATGTGGCTCCTGTGCGACATAGACACCACCCGGAGCGAATTCAAAACCGATCGGCAAATGCAAGTGATCAGCGAAAACGATTTCTTTGTCAGCCTTACCATCGCCATCGGTATCTTCGTAAATCAAGAGCTTATCATTCGGCAACGAATCACCGGGACGATAATGTGGATAGGTAGGCATCACCGCAGCCCACAAACGACCTTTGTTGTCGAAGGATATCTGCATGGGGTTTGCTAGATTTGGGAAATCTTTTTCTGAAGCAAATAGCGATACTTTGTAACCCTCTGGAGTGACAAGATTGTCTACTGCATCTTCGCCTGGCTTGTAAATCGTGTTACCATTTTTAACACTCGGCTTGTAATTGGTCTCAACAGGAGGAAGCGGATGAGTTGCTTTGTCAGCCGTAGTGAGATCATATTTTTGTCCTGAAACGAGGGCCCAGATCGCTTGATCACGGTTATCGGTCAATTCACGATTTTTCTTCTGCTCGTCAGGATAGTTATTTGGTCCGAAAGGCTTGTAGCGACGACCATCAACATGAATTCCGTTGAGCATGCGGTAATCATTGAACCAGAACCAATTTTTATCAGCGACAGCTGCTGCTAGAGCTTCCGTCGTTCCTTTCGCCTTATTCTCTTCTTTGGCATAGATGACATCAGCCAACATTCCGCCGAGAATCTTGTAGCCATCGTCATTCGGCAGGAAGCCGTTGCGAGTGAAAGGTGTTTTAAGTGTGGGATAAATATCCTTGGTTTTTGAAAACACATCTACGAACTCAACTCCGTTACTCTTCGCAACTTCAGCCATTGCTTGGGTGTATAAAGCGAGGTTTACATTTTCTTCGCTACCATCTGGAAGGTCACGTTGCGCTGAGAGATTTTCGTAAGCGATAGGCGAAACGAGGATGAGACGCGGCGCTGCCACACCATTGTATTTCTGTGTTAGCGTATATTTTATAAATGTATCTATTTCGCCACGAAAATTTGGTAATCCTTTATTGCCATCGAAAGACTCATTGTAGCCAAAAAACGCAACCAGAACATCAGGCTTTAAAGTCGTTAACCATTCATCGGGTGTTGGGTAAAACCCCTGACCCTCATGGATCTGATGCTGAGGATGGAATTTTTCGGCACCTGGAAATGCCCACTGGGAATTACGTGATGGATGCGGACGAAAACCCGCTGTGTCACCTGGACGGCAAAGATTACGGATATACAATTTCTGCTTTGGGAAACGCTGATGAAGGTCGATTTCGAAATACGGATGATCGATCATCCGTTCACCAAGGCCATTACCAATAAGAACGATGCGTTCATTATTCTCTGGGGCGATGGTCTCCGCCGCTAAATGGGGGGAGTTAATCAATATGAGTGATAGGCTGAGGAGGATTTGTTTAGACATGAATAACGATATAGACCAACCGATACGCACCATAAATGAGGCGTCGATCAAAAAAAATGCAATTTAGTAACTTTAAGGCACTAGATGCTTTGATATAAAAAACGTAATGAATTATATGAAAATCGAGGTCATCCTCGCCGCCATCTCACTTGTTGGCTGCATGAGTGGATCTGTTTTAACCCCATCCGTTAAAAGCGGACAGGTGAAGATAAGCAGACAATCCAGGGTGCCGGTCATTACAAAGCCCCGCCTCCCCCTCTCAACCGTATTCAACGGCGATTCGAAATTCTACGCAATCATCGCTAAAGCGGAGCGTGAAAATTGGCGCAGCCTCCCCATCGGAGATCGCACGGTTCACGTGGCGCGTGAACTCACCGGATCTCCATACGTCAACTACAGCCTCGAAGTGGACAACCATATCGAATCCCCCGTGGCTAATCTCAACGCAATGGATTGTTGGACATTTTACGAAAATTCATTGGCGATTTCACGACTCCTCAACTTCAAGCTCGGACCGTATCACCCCGATGAAATGCTGCACATGATCGAAATCGAGCGTTATCGTAACGGCGTCTGCACCGGAAACTACCTCTCACGCATGCATCAACTGGAAGAGGTATTTTACGATAATGAACGGCGAGGCTACTCAACCAATATCACCCCTCGCCTACCGGGTGCCGTGAGGCTCAAACGCCATATCAATGAAATGACGAAGCAATGGAGAAATTACCGTTATCTAAAAAATAACCCTTCACTGATCGCACCCATGGGTAAAATCGAGGCTCGTGTCTCCAAACTGCCCGTTTACCACATACCTAAAGACAAAATCCGCAACGTCGAAGGCTATCTCCAAAATGGAGATATCTGCGCAATTACCTCATATGACCACGACGCCTACACCTCTCACGTCGGCCTAATCGTGAAAATCAATGGTCGAGCCTATTTCACCCATGCCACATCAGATCGCAACAAAGGCCGTATGACCATCATTGACCGACCGATTACCGATTATGTTAACGGAAAATCAAAGCACGCCGGAATCATCATCTCTCGCCCTTTCGACCTTCCCTCTTCCAGCCAATAACATGCTCTATCTAAAAAAAGCGATTTCAATTCTATGCCTTCTAACCAAAAAAATATAAGATAGAATCGCAACCTCCAAAAATGCACGGTGTTCAATAGCCGTATGCTTTTAAGCGGAAACCCAACTTTCAGTAAGCCGATGGAGCTACCCCACTCATCCACATCTTTCGACCCAGAAACCACCATTGATCATGAATTAATGGTGAAAATCGGGCTTGGGGATCACGCCGCTTTCCGCACGTTGGTTGAGCGGCATCAAAATTCATTAGTCGGCACGATTACCAAAATGCTCGGCAATGACAGCGACTCCGAAGACATCGCCCAACAAGTTTTTATTCGGATCTGGAAGCACGCGAAGCGTTACAAGCCCGATAACAAATTCACGACATACCTTTACACAATCGCTCGCAATCTCGTTTATAACGAATCCCGTCGTCGCTCGCGCAAAAAAACCACCTCTAGCGATCAGCTAGAAGAAGATTATCATCTCCAATTTCCAGCAGAAGCTAATCAAGAGCCGGACAACAATCTTCTCGAGTCGGAGCTTCGTGGTGCCATCGATATAGCTATCCAGAAGCTTCCAGAAAAACAGCGCCTTGCTGTGATATTGAGGCGCTATGAAAACGTTCCCTATGAGGAAATCGCCGTGATCCTGAAAACCTCAGTTCCCTCAGTCAAGAGCCTGCTGTTTCGCGCTCGTACCACCTTACGCGAGCACCTTGCAAATTACTTAGATAAGTGAATTTTAAATTTGCCTCGCGGCTATGAGGAATAACTTCGTTGATTGGGTTAGTTCGCTAATGCTCACAGGTCATTCAAATTCCAACAATCAGCAATCGTCAATCCTCTGTCAGCAAAGACACAAACTGCTGACCTAATTCTGCTAGCCTCACTTTTTCTACTTCGCTGAATTTATAAGGGACGACTTTACCGACTCCAAGGGTTCCTAAAACTTTTCCAGTCGCATCCAAAATCGGAACTGCTAGCGATCCAGAAACACCCGTCTTACGAGCATCTTCCTTCGCAACTCCACCGAGATCTTGCTGAAGGTTACATAACTCCACTGGCTCTTTACTCTGCGCAGCGACTCCTGCAATTCCTTTCCCAAAGGGAATCTTGGAAATCTTATCCAAAAGGAACTCAGGAATCCCTTCTTTGCTAACCAAATACAGCCACTCCCCATCAGCTCGATGCAATGTTCCAGTCTGACACTCGAACTCCACCATCGCTTCTTTTAGTTTCGTATCTGCATTCATGAAAATACCATGCAATCACTCCACTGATCTGTCCAATGAGATTACGCCCTAACTAAACAAACCGCTGCACAATCGGCATGCGCCTTCCCATTCCAAAAGCTTTCGAAGTCACACGAATCCCTGGGGCTGCTTGTTGGCGCTTCCATTCGTTTAGATCCACGCGACGTTGAATCCAACGCACCATGGTTTCATCGAACCCGCGTTCGACAATTTCCTCGGCGCCAAGGTGCTGATCAACATAGAGCTCTAGAATTCCATCTAAAACATCGTATTCAGGAAGCGTATCTTGATCTTTTTGATTGGGACGTAACTCAGCGCTCGGTGACTTTTCAATTGTGCTCCATGGAATGCGCTCAGTATCACGATTCACCCAGCGGGCGACTTCGAAGACTTTCGTTTTTGGCAAATCAGAAATGACAGCCAAGCCTCCGCACATATCGCCGTAGATCGTACAATAACCCACCGCAAGCTCGCTCTTGTTACCTGTTGTTAGAAGTAGGTGGTTTTCTTTGTTGGAAAGCGCCATCAAGAAAAGACCACGAAGCCTTGCTTGCATATTTTCTTCAGTCACGTCCTCCGGTTTACCCTCAAACAAAGGCAACATCGTTGATTTAACGGCTTCGAAAGCTTTTGAAATGGATGCTTCCTTACAACTGATACCGAGTCGTTTTGCGAGATCGAATGAGTCATCGATACTGCCACGTGAGGAATAAGGGCTAGGCATCGTGAGTCCAAAAACGTTTTCTGCACCTAGAGCATCTGCTGCAATAACTGCAGTTAGAGCAGAATCAATCCCTCCGCTTAGGCCAAGGCATACCGTAGAAAAACCACATTTATGAGCGTAGTCTCTAGTTCCAAGGACGAGGGCTTCATAGAGCTGTTCTGCATCGGTAGCTCTCAATGACTCTACATTTCCGCCACTGAAAACATCCACGACTCGGGACTGTTCAACAAAGCCATCCAACTGAGCGATCACTTCCCCTGAAGGATCGACAACCATCGAGTGACCATCGAAAAGCAATTGGTCATTTCCTCCTGTCGAGTTGCAATAGACAACCGGAGCGAGCGCTTTTTTAGCAACATCACCGATCATGTTTCGCCTAATCTCGGGCTTACCCAAATGATACGGTGATGCGCTGAGATTAATCAATAGGTCGATCCCCTTCCCACAGAGCTCCCGCACGGGATCACGATCATAAAAGGGTCGCTGTAGATAATCTTCAGTCCAGATATCCTCGCAAATCGTCACACCTATCCTTTTGTCCTGCCAGACGAAAGGTTCAGAAATATCTCCAGGCTCGAAATACCGACGCTCATCAAACACATCATAGGTCGGCAATAAGGTCTTAAAAAACCGAGCCTTGATCTCCCCTTTTTCCAGCCATGCGGCTGCGTTACGAAAAGGCTTACCGACTTCTCCTGTGAAGAAATCAACATACCCCACCAAAAGCGGAACTGCCTTAATCTCATCTGCGAGGTAATCGAGTGCTTGCAGGCACTTAGGAACGAATTGGCTTTTGAAAACTAAATCCCTAGGAGGATAACCAGCCAAGCTCATCTCCGGAGTCACGACAAGATCCGCGCCCTTCTCTAAGCACTCACGGTATGCAGCGAGGATACGTTTCGCGTTTCCAGGAAAGTCCCCCACCACTGCATTGATCTGTGCGATTCCAATCTTCATAACGACATGCACAGCAAACAGCCCCTTCGGTGCGTTGACCAATCCAAAAAATCAATCCGATCGATAAACCTAGAGATTTTCGAAATATCCCCTCGCTGCAGCAACGATTTCATCTACTCGCGCCTCTTCATAACGGAGTTTCCCGTCAAACGCCCAAACCACACCCGGCCAAGCCGTGTCATCCGTGAAACGACCCACCACATGGATGTGCATCTGCCTCACCATGTTTCCGATGCAGGCAATATTCAACTTTTCTGGTTTAAAGTAAGCACTGACAAATTTCGACATTTCACGAATCAATAAAGTAACCTCGTGAAACACGGACTCATCGAGCTGATGTAGATCCTCGATTCCTTCCGGCACTTCAGGCACAAGAATAAACCACGGAAAATTCGCTTCGTTTTTCAATAAAACCCGACATCCACGACGCCGAACAATCTCGAAACCACCTGCCGCTAATCGAGAATTTAGCTCAAATTCCATACTACTAGTTTTTTCTGATCTCCTGCGCAATCTCCTCAGAAAGCTTACCTAACAACCGTGACTGTGCTGCCACCATGGATTCGAAATCTCCTGATGAAATCGGCTCTTTTCCTACAAAAGTATTCGATCCCACCATGCGGCGACTCGGCAATTTATAAATACGCCAGGTAGCCTGAAGGTGAGCGTAACCATCATTTCCTGCCACAAAATCTCTAATATCCATCGCGACTTGGTAATCAATTTCACTATCACGTTGCCAAGGATAAGAGCGGATATTTCCTGTCTTTAACTTGCGTCCCAGATTGATCGATACAACCCGTGAGATCGAGTTATCCAAATCCCCTGCCCAAAGATGATCCTCTGCGACATCGATTTTGTTATCACTAGTCTGGACCACTAAATTTGAACGATCCACATATTCAGCTAAAATCACTGGCCCCACACCTATTCCAACCCCGCCACCTGATGGGCTCGGCCCTTCGGCGCTTAAAGTATAAAAAGAAGGATAAGTTGAACTACAACCTACGAGTATCCAGGTCGCGCTTAAAATAAGGAGAATTCGTTTCATAATCAAATAATTAGCGACCTGATCCTGCCGCATTTGGACGCGGATCTTTTGAACCTTCTTTACCAAAGAAAATCGAATTGGGTTTCTCTTTAATCGTATCGGTAAGAGATTCCATCGATCTCATCGCGGAACGAAACTCATCGAGCGTGCGCAGCAAATCTCCCTGCACAGCCCCGGCTGGCCCGAGACTGACAATAGATTTCTCAAGTTCCGTAATGGTTTTTTTGAAGTCAACAGGCAGCTGCTTAAACTCAGGATTATCCATTGTCTCACGCGCTGCTTTTACAACTAAAGCTAACTCATTCAGAACAGCTCTAGATTCCTCAGCGGTCATCGTAAACTGTTTCACCGCGTTGTCTAAGGGCAGCTTATCAATTTTATCCAAAATAGAAGAGAGCTTCACTTCAAGCTGAGCAAAACCAGAGGACATCGTCGGCACCACAGGGAAATCACCTTTGTAAGTCAGCTCAATTGTAATCTCATCCGGATAATAATCAAAATCCACATACATCGCTCCTGTCAGCAAGCTACCCGTTTTCAAGGTTGCCCGTAACCCTATATGAACCGCCTCAGCAAGCTGCGTGGCATCCTCTTCTTCTGAGGTATGTTGATGACTTGCCCTGAGCAAATTCGGATCGATCTCAACCAAAACCGGCACCATCTGATTATCGAGATCAGGAACATAATCAAAGGATATATTCCTCACGCGACCAATGGTGATTCCTCTGTATTCAACCGGTGCGTTTTTAGCCAAACCTCTTACGCTCTGATCAAATAATAACAACAATTCTAGCGTCGGGTTGAACGTCGATGACGCCGCAGAATCCGCATCGCGGTGCAGCTCAAATGTCGCACCATCTGCAACCAAATCACCCGAGGGTAGCCCTTCGGGGACAGCAAATGAAACGCCACCCGAGACCATTGCTTGGAATGATGGAGTGCGGATTTTAAACCCATCAACCCCTGCGGAAATGTCAATACCACTTGTGTTCCAGAACCTAGTATTTCTTGTAACTAAATTCTGATATTTCGCTTCGATGAACACTTCATATTGAATTCGACGACCTTCCAAATTCAAATAACGAGACTCAACACGCCCCACCTCAAATCCTCGATAGTAAACAGGTGAACCCACAATCAATGATCGAGCTTCGTCTGAAACCAGCGTCAAGCGCCTACCCGGAATCGTGCGACTCGTTGCAGGTGGCGTCTCAAGCCCCTCCCAATTACTTCCGCCTTTTTCACCATTTCCAGGATCTAGCTCGATATAAGAACCCGTGAGCAGAGTTCCCAATCCAGATACATCCGCTGTAGTGACGCGTGGCTTAACCACCCAAAATCGAGCCCCCTTCCGCAACAAGTGCTCACTGCCTGCGTTCATATCACAGTTTACCAATACCGATTGTAAATCATCGGATAGTTCGATTTTTGTAACTTTTCCAATACTCACTGAGCGACACTTTAACTCGGTGTTACCAGCAATAATTCCATCCGCCGTTTCAAAACGAATCCGAATCTCAGGCCCATCAGAACCGAGATTTTTTATGAGCAACCATCCACCAATCAATACAGCTAAAATAGGAACTACCCAAACCATATTCCATCGCTGGGCGGCTTTTATCAGGGGTTTCGCAGCATGTATTTGATTCTTACTCACAATCTGAATTTCTTTTAACTAGTGATACTTTTTGCTCAAGCTGATCCCAGAGAAGTCTAGGGTCAAAACTCATCGCCGCAAACATCGTCAGGATCACAACTCCTGCAAAAGCAAGTGCACCGGGTCCTGGGGTGACCGTCATGTAGTTACCAAGCTGCACCATCGCCACAAGAATCGCCACCACAAAAATATCTACCATCGACCAACGACCGAGCAACTCCGTAATCCAATATAGCTTACCCATCATCTTAGCTGAGGAAGGAATAAAGCCCTTTGCAGCTCCGCACAACCACAGTAACGAAAGAATTTTGAGCAATGGAATCAGGATCGAAGCTGTAAAAATCACAATCGCGATTGGATATGAGCCCATTTTCCAAAACTCCACCAAACCACTAACAATCGTTTTTTCCCTCGCCACCCCTAGTTCTCGAATCGTCAGAATGGGCAATAAGTTCGCAGGTATATACAAGACCACGGCAGCAAGCATTAATGCTAAAGTTCGATTGATACTTCCGAGTTTTCGTAAATGGAGATGACTCCCGCAACGAGGACAAGTCCCAAGAGACACCGGTGAAACTTTCAAACATATGTGACAACTAGCTAACCCTTGGCCTGCACCACGTGGCATGTGTGCGGGAATCTCATTCATGATTTTTTGCCACCTCCAAGCGATCCCATAACTCCATCTTATCAATCGCAGCAACTGCAGCTGCCATGCAGAACATTAATATTCCAAATGCCCAGAAACCCAACCCGAAATGCAAATCAGCAAGTTTGCCAAGTTTCATCAAGCTAACCAAAACTCCTAACAAAAATACCTCAATCATATTCCACGGTTCCGTGATACTAATCCAACGAGCCACAAACATTGCCCCTGGTGCAATGCGCCCAAATAACAGCGGTGCGCAAACGTAGATTAATCCTCCAGCTAGCATCAGGGGTGTTAGAATCGTAAATAAAGCAACCCCCCAGCCCACCAAAGGCGCTCCTTGAGATGCCAACGCACGTGCTGCTCCAGGCAAAGTCAAAGTCGTTTTGAGGCTTCCTGCATTCATCGTAATAAACGGCGTCGTGTGCACAACAATCATAAGTAATAGTGCAGTGAGAGAAAATGCAGTAACCCGTACAAGAGAAGCGGAACGGTTCTGGTATAAGGTTGCTCCACAGCACGCACAGTTCACCCTAGACCCTTCAGAAACAGGCTCCGCCACATGCACTGTATCACAGAAATGACAGATCGCGTAATGCGTTCCGCCTCTCGGTTTAGGCCATGACAAAATGGAAAGACGTATTCTCAATGTGACTTATTTGACCTCGTCGCAACGACTCGCTGTTTTAACTCTCCTAGATACTCGATCCCACACTCTACTAAATCTCCAGCTTGCAAATATCTAGGCGGATTCATCCCCATTGCCACACCACTAGGAGTTCCAGTGGCAATCACATCGCCCGGCAAGAGCGTCATAAAACGACTGATGTAACTCACAATACTTTGCACACCAAATAGCATGTCTTTGGTCCAACTATTTTGACGCGTCTCGCCATTTACCTGACACCATAATCTTAATTCTTGAGGATTTTTAATCTCATCTGCTGATACCAAAGTCGGCCCCATAGGTGCAAAGCTATCGCAGCTTTTTCCCTTCGTCCACTGTCCACCATGATCCTTTTGAAACGCTCGTTCCGAGTAATCACAAAACACTGAATAACCAGCTACGAAAGACATCGCTTCTTTTTCGGAAACATATTGCGCCGTCTTGCCGATCACGAGCGCTAACTCGACTTCGTAATCCAATTTTTTCGCACCACGAGGCATTAAAACATCATCAAATGGACCACTCCATGCCGACGTCGCTTTCATAAAAAGCACAGGTTCGGTTGGAATCTCACCTCCCATTTCTTTAGCATGTTCCAAATAATTTTGGCCCACACATACAATTTTCGAAGGCCTAGCAATCGGAGGACCTAGCCGAACCAATGGATCAACTTCAATACCTCCCGGACATCCCTGAACCACCCATTCTGCCAGACTCTCCATTCCTCCCATCGCGAAGAATGCTTCGTCATATTCCATGAACTCACCACTCGCATCAATCCTACGACCATCCGTGAGTAAAACACCCGGTTCTTCCCTCCCAGCTTCTCCAAATCGAATCAATTGCATCGTGTTAAAGTCGAATGTGATATTATGCAAAATCGAAGAGATATCCAGCCTTAATCCAAATTAGGCCATAACGTATAGATTATTCAGCCAATAACTACTTAGTTTTTTGTATCGTAATCGACTGATCACCTTCTGGATTTTGATGGGTCAAGCTTCGGTAAAATTTTCAACAAGCGGTGAGATTACATTCCTCATCAAAAAGAGCAGAGCTTATATCCTGAGGACTATCGATATCAAATGAGAACCATAAGTATCCTGTAATCCATCGCTGTTCTTCCAATCAGCAGTCGCAAATTCCGTGATCAATAGAGGTCGTTTGCCATATTTCTCGTGAATTCGTTTCATTTTTCTTTTGAACGACTTTGGATCCTTGTCGTCATATGAATAAACTCCAATATAATAGACTCGGTAACCTTTCTTAACAGCTTATTTCATGAAGATTCGCATCCATGTACTGCGAACTCCTTGAACCGTATAGACCTTAACACCTTCGGCATTCACACAAACTGGATTACACAATAGTATGCCGAATTTTATCCATTAAATTTGTATAAAAAAAGAGCCCCGCACCTTCGTTAAAAGATGCGGGGCAAATACCTGGCGACGACCTACTCTCACAGGACCTATCGTCCCACTACCATCGGCGCTGCGTCGTTTCACTTCCGGGTTCGGA
>CAWUUP010000162.1:0-3245 GCA_963925255.1 uncultured Luteolibacter sp. | reverse complement strand
CGAGGTATCCGTATTTTCTCGAATGGATGGAAGAGCTCGAAAAAGTCCATGCGGCTTATGTAAAGAAGAAGCGGGTCACGAACTCGGTGGATTTCGACGACATGTTGCAACTGACGGTGGAGTTATTGAAAAACCATCCACAGGTTCTAGAAATCTATCGCAAGCGCTTTCGTAATATTCTGGTCGATGAGTATCAAGATACGAATGCGGTGCAGAGTGAGTTGATCGATCTTCTAGTTGGCGATTCCAATAGTTTGATGGCGGTGGGTGACGATTCGCAATCGATCTACTCTTGGCGTGGAGCGGAGGTGGATCACATTTTGAATTTTCAATCGCGCTATCCGGATTCGGTGATCCACACGATTGAGATAAATTATCGGAGTGTTCCGGAGATTTTGGATTTATCGAATGCTGCGATTTCAGCGAATAAGATGCGGTTTGAGAAAAATTTAAAATCATCGCGATCAGAAGTTGGCGCTCGACCCGCACTGGTGGCGGTGGAGGATCCAAATAGCCAAGCGGCATTCGTTGCACAGCGGATGTTGGAGTTGAGAGATGAAGAGGGGATAGAGCTCACCGAAATGGCAGTGCTCTACCGTGCGCATTTTCAGAGCCTTGAAATCCAGATGGAGCTCACTCGGCGCGGAATTCCGTTTTCGATTACCAGTGGGCTTAGATTTTTCGAGCAGGCACATATTAAAGATGTAGCGGCGTTTATTCGATTTGTAACGAATCGCAAAGACGAGGTGAGTTTTAAAAGAATGGTGGAGCTAATACCGGGTTGCGGTCCCGGTGCGGCAGAGAAGCTGTGGCAGAAATGGCTACGTGATCCCTTGTCGGGAAATCCCGAGCCGCCAGAAAGGTGGTCAGATGTATTTTCGGCTTATCCTGTGCCGAAAAAGTCGGCCAAGCACTGGGAACAGCTTTACTACACCTTAGACGAATTGACCCCGAACGGGGTTTTTGCGAGTCCATCGGAAATGCTCTTCAGCGTGCTCGAGGGAATATATGATGAGTATTTAAAGGAAAGTTTTGAGAATTATGAAGGCCGGCGCGGTGATATTGAGCAGCTGATCCAATACAGCGGAACCTTCGAAGATATCCTGGAATTCTTGGCTCAGCTCTCATTGATGGCTACCACAGATGGTGAGCCTAACGCTGAAAAGGCTGACACGGACGACGAAAAAGTGACGCTATCATCCATCCACCAAGCCAAAGGTTTGGAGTGGAAAGTGGTATTTTTGATCTGGCTAGTGGATGGTCAGTTTCCAAATGGTCGGATTCTGGAGGCGGATGATGATGCTGCTTTTGAAGAGGAACGGCGCCTATTCTACGTGGCGCTGACTCGGGCCAAAGATCAACTTTACTTAACCTATCCGATGATGAATCCAAAAAGTTACACAGGTGATATCCTATGCCGACCCTCACGTTTTTTAGATGATTTCCCAAAACATCTCGTGGAGGTCTGGAATGTCGGAAATGAGTGGGTGGACGACGATCCTTTTTGATCAGTGAGACTCGAAAATCTGGGTGAGGGCTATTTATTTGAGTATATATCTCGAATTTGGGCATTATTACAGCTTCGTTGATTGATTGAAATCCCGTAAAATAAAGGGTTTGAGAGAAAGTTGCGAAACAACCACATTTTTTTTGACAGAGTGCAACTCTTTGATAGTCTCCGCCCGCTCTTCCCTACAGCAGCAGCGGGTCCCGCGCCCAGTCTCACTCAACATGTGACAGGATGCGGCTCTTTTGTCGTCAGAAAGGATGAGCTCACAACAATCCATATTGCTCGTGTAGCTCAGGGGTAGAGCGCATCCTTGGTAAGGATGAGGTCGGGGGTTCAATTCCCCCCACGAGCTCCATGATACACTAGCAAAAACTTCTCAGAAACTTCTCAGCGAAACCAATACGAAAATGGCCAAAGAACAATTCCAACGCAACAAGCCGCACGTTAACATCGGCACCATCGGTCACGTCGACCACGGCAAAACCACCCTCACCGCAGCTATCACAAATACGCTCGCAGAAAAAGGTTTAGCCAAGAAGCAATCCTATGCGGACATCGATGCTGCTCCCGAAGAGCGTGAGCGCGGTATCACGATCAACACTGCACACGTTGAATACGAAACCGAAAAGCGTCACTATGCACACGTTGACTGCCCAGGACACGCCGACTACGTGAAAAACATGATCACTGGTGCTGCTCAAATGGACGGTGCTATCCTCGTAGTTTCCGCTGCTGACGGCCCGATGCCTCAGACACGTGAGCACATCCTTCTTGCTCGCCAAGTGGGTGTTCCTGCTCTCGTTGTTTTCATGAACAAAGTTGACCTTGTTGATGATGCAGAACTCATCGAGCTCGTCGAAATGGAGATCCGCGATCTTCTTTCCTCTTACGATTATCCAGGTGATGACATTCCAATTGTTGCTGGTTCCGCTGTGAAAGCCCTCGAAGGCGACCCAGTGCACATGGCAAACGTCTATAAACTCATGGATGCAGTAGATTCTTACATCCCTGAGCCAGAGCGTCCTATCGATAAAACTTTCCTCATGCCAATCGAAGACGTGTTCTCGATTGAAGGTCGCGGCACGGTCTGCACCGGTCGTGTTGAGCGCGGTATCGTCAAAAAAATGGAAGAAGTAGAAATTGTTGGTATCCGTGACACACAGAAAACCACCGTTACAGACATCGAAATGTTCCGTAAACTTCTCGACGAAGGTCGTGCAGGTGACAATGTCGGACTTCTTGTTCGTGGTCTTAAGAAAAACGATGTTGAGCGCGGTCAAGTTATGGCCAAGCCAGGCACCGTAAAAGGTCACACGATCTTCAAATCCGAGATCTACGTTCTTTCCAAAGAAGAAGGCGGACGCCACACCCCGTTCTTCTCGAACTATCGTCCTCAGTTCTATTTCCGCACGACTGACGTGACTGGCAGCATTAAGCTCCCAGAAGGAGTCGAAATGGTGATGCCTGGTGATAACATCAACCTTGAAGTTGAACTCATCAACCCAATCGCCATGGAACCAACCATGCGTTTCGCAATCCGCGAAGGCGGCCGCACCGTTGGTGCCGGTCGTGTTGGTGAAATCATCAAGTAAGATAAATCAACGGTTTAGCCACTTGGTGCAAACTAAGCGGTGAACCAAGCACTTGGGGCACCCCGCTAAACCGGGGTGCCCTAAAGTCGCCTCAAAACCTTTCACTTTTTCAAACTAACGCGTCAGTAGTTCAATTGGTAGAG
>CAWUUP010000161.1:0-3369 GCA_963925255.1 uncultured Luteolibacter sp. | reverse complement strand
CCAAGGCTACGGCGGGCAGCCTTCGCCAAGACCCCAGCTGGCTTGCCAGCCGAAGCCTTGGCGAAGGCTGGAGGCGAGGGGAGTCGAACCCCTGTCCGGAACGCCATCTACACAGGCATCTACACGTTTAGTGGATCATCTGGTATTTCGGAAGAACTGGGCCGACCCACAGCGTTGTTCTTCCTAGGAGCCTGTTTAGTCTCGATCAGATGCCCGGTTCCCCGGCTCCCAATCCAGTCTGCTAAGTTTCGCCGCATCCCTTAACAGACATCAGGGGTTTGACGTTGCTGTCAATTAAGCAGCAAGTGCGAGCTCGTTAGAGTTTGCATTTATTTGTTTTGGGCGGCTTTTTAAAGAGGCCAACCGACCAACCTCTACGTGCAGCCAGCGCTTCAAACATTCCGTCGAAACCAGAACGCCCCCTTCGCTTAGCGAAAATCAGAGTAATCTAGTGTGGCTTTTATTCAAAGGAAATTTTGTGGGGGAGAAATTAAGAAGGGTTACGAACCACAATCGAAGCGTAGCGGAGATGGCCGGACTGACTGTTCTGAATCTTTCCGGCAAATGGACACAGATGAACGCAGATGAAAATGAGTAAAATAAGGAGGGTATCCTGATTAAAATTTACCCTATCTGTATTCATTAACGTCCATCTGCGTCCATCTGCGGTTTCCACTCCGTATATTCTGTGTTTCAAATTTTCAATAAACCCCCAGAAACGTGTTAAACCCTCAATCAATGGTTGCAAAACCTGCTTGCTCGGCTAAAACCCCGCCCCGCCGAGTCCCCTCGGCCCCATAACCATCACACACATTAGGCATGAAGGACCTCAGCAAATACCGTAATATCGGAATTTTCGCCCACGTTGACGCGGGCAAAACGACCACCACCGAACGCATTCTCAAACTCACCGGTAAGATTCACAAAATCGGCGAGGTCCACGACGGCGCATCCACCATGGACTTCATGGATCAAGAAGCTGAGCGCGGTATCACCATTCAATCCGCTGCTACCACTTGCTTTTGGAAAGATCACCAGTTCAACATCATCGACACACCCGGCCACGTGGACTTCACCATCGAAGTTTACCGCTCGCTGAAAGTTCTCGACGGTGGCGTCGGCGTTTTCTGCGGTTCCGGCGGTGTTGAGCCACAATCCGAAACCAACTGGCGCTACGCGAACGATTCGGGCGTTTCCCGTGTTATCTACGTCAACAAACTCGACCGTATCGGTGCCGATTTCTACCGCGTTATCGCACAGGTTAAGAAAATCCTCGGAGCACATCCCCTCGTCATGGTTCTGCCAATCGGCACAGAATCTGACTTCGTTGGTGTCGTCGACCTTCTCACCATGAAAGCCCACGTCTGGGACGAATCTGGCCAGCCAGAAAACTTCAAAATTGAAGAAATCCCTGCCGACATGGTGGAGAAAGCCAAGGAATTCCGCGCCCAGCTCATCGAGACCGCCGTCGAGCAAGACGACGCGATCATGGAAGCTTACCTCGAAGGCAAGGAGCCTTCCATCGATGAGATCAAAAAGTGCATCCGCAAGGGCACCATCGACCTCGCCTTTTTCCCAACCTACTGCGGCTCCAGTTTCAAAAACAAAGGGCTCCAGCTCGTGCTCGATGCCGTAGTCGATTACCTGCCGAACCCGCTCGACGTGAAGCCTCTGCCCGAAGTGGACGAGGAAGGCACCCCAACTGGCAAGTTCGCGGTCATCGACCCGAAAGCTCCGTTCCGCGGCTTGGCGTTCAAAATCATGGACGACAAGTTCGGTGCTCTCACCTTCACCCGCATCTATTCGGGAACGATCAAAAAAGGCGATACCGTTCTCAACTCCTTCACCGGCAAAACCGAGCGCATCAGCCGCATGGTCGAGATGCACGCCGATGACCGCAAGGAAATCGACTCCGCCCAAGCTGGTGACATCGTCGCCATCGTCGGTCTCAAGAACGTTCAAACGGGTCACACCCTTTGCGACGAGAAATTCCCAGCGACCTTGGAGCCAATGGTGTTCCCAGATCCGGTTATCTCCATCGCTGTTGCACCTAAAGACAAAGCCAACGCCGAGAAACTCGCTAACGCGATCGGTAAAATGATCCAAGAAGATCCATCGTTCCGCGTTGAAACCGACGATGAAACCAACGAAATGATCCTCAAAGGCATGGGCGAGCTTCACCTCGACATCAAAATCGATATCCTTAAGCGCACGCACAAAGTGGAAGTCACCGTTGGTGCGCCGCAAGTTGCTTATCGTGAAACCATCACTAAGCCCATCACCGACAGCTACACCCACAAGAAGCAATCCGGTGGTTCTGGTCAGTATGCAAAAATCGACTACACCATCGAGCCCGGCGAGCCAGGTTCCGGTTTCATCTTTGAATCCAAAGTTGTCGGTGGCAGTATCCCGAAAGAGTTCATCCCCGCCGTCGAAAAAGGCTTCAAAACCTCCGTCGATAAGGGACCGCTTGCGGGTTATCCTTGCTTGGACTTCAAAGTCACGCTCAACGAAGGTGGCTTCCACGCAGTGGACTCAAGCAACATCGCCTTCGAAATCGCTGCAAAAGCTGCGTATCGCGAATCGATGCCGAAAGCCGGCCCACAAATCCTTGAGCCAATGATGAAACTCGACGTCTTCGCTCCAGAAGAAAAAGTCGGTGACGTTATCGGCGACCTCAACCGCCGCCGCGGCATGATCCAAGGCCAAGAGCCAACTCCGGGTGGCGTTCGCGTCAAAGCCGAAGCACCGCTCTCCGCGATGTTCGGTTACATCGGTGACCTTCGCACCATGACCTCAGGTCGTGGTCAGTTCTCCATGGAGTTCTCCCACTACGCCGCTTGCCCGAAAAACGTCGCAGACGACGTTATCGCAAAAGCCAAGGCCAAAGAAGAAGCCCTCCGCGCTGCCAAATAAAGGACCGCGGGACTCCATCCCGCATCTTCCCATTTCAAAAACCCGCATCGGTCATCCGGTGCGGGTTTTTTGGTTTTAAAAAGGTAGGGTTGCCGCGCCGTCGGCGACCCAATTCAAAAATATCAACGCGTGATCCATCTAACGAAAGTGTGAGATTCCTCAACACCAACCGTTTTAATTCTCCGGCCTTTACACGGCGTGTTGACCATACCGCTTTTCAAAAATCATCACTCGTCAATCCATCCGATTTACCCTAGAAACCTTACCATGTCTCAGCCCTTCACTCTCAAGCCTGTCATCGCGCTCGGTGTTGTCCCCACCCACCTTGGATTTGTCGATGCCCTCGTGCCAGATGCTAATGGTAATTTCACTCGTGAAAAAGACGGGCGCATTTCCATCGTTGCGGAGATGGATCGCATTTGTGCAGCTTCACCGGTGCGCCCAAATTGTGTG
>CAWUUP010000160.1:0-17774 GCA_963925255.1 uncultured Luteolibacter sp. | reverse complement strand
CGCTCAGCACGGGATTTCTCGTTTATGGTATCGCATGGGTCTATGGTGCTACTGGCACAATGCGTCTCGATCTCATGCCTGATAAAATTGCAGCCATGCAAGATACAGTTCCGTTGTTGTTCGGTATCGCGCTAGTTCTTGTTGCTCTTGGTTTCAAAGTTGGTGCAGTGCCGATGCAGATGTGGATTCCCGATGTCTATCAAGGTGCGCCAACTCCGACGACTGCTTTCCTCTCCGTTGGTTCAAAAGCGGCCGGTTTCATTTTGTTAATTCGTTTCCTCACTCCTTTCCTCGGTGAAGCTTCACCGGTGCGGGTTCAGATTCTTACGATTCTTCTCATCCTGGCTTGTGCGACTTTATTGTTCGGAAACTTGGCAGCGATTGCACAAACCAACTTCAAGCGTTTGCTCGCTTACTCATCGATCGCGCATGCGGGATTTTTGCTTCTGGCTCTTGCGGCATGGAAAACCACTTCTGAAAATTCTGTGACCTCCATTCAAGCGATATCGTTCTATCTCGCGACTTACCTGATCATGACACTCGGTGTGTTTTTCATCGTCGCTCAAGTTCGTATTCAACGTGATGGTGAAGCGATCGCCGACTTCAATGGTCTTGGAAAACGGAATCCTGCGCTCGCGCTCGCGCTGACTGTGTTGCTTGCTTCGCTCGCTGGTGTGCCGCTAACAGCTGGCTTTATTGGTAAATTCTTTGTCTTTTCGCTCGCTGCAGAATCCGGACTTTGGATCGCACTCGGCATTGCCGTTGTCGCTGCAGCTGCTGGTTTCTACTATTACTTCAAAACCATACGTGCGATGTGGTGGATCGCTCCGAATGATGATTCCAAAATCTCCCTTCCGCTGATCTCTAAAATCTGCATCGCCACGCTAACGGTGCTGACCTTAGTATTCGGAGTCTATCCACAGCCGATCTTGGCTTTGATGAAATAGACGTTCGCTAGGGGTTACGGTTTTATTAGACCACTGAGTCACAGAGGAAGAGCTGAGAACACGGAATAGATCAGGACAGTTGAAAATTTTTATCCAAGGCTGTGCCTTGGGTTTACTATTTTTCTAGAATTAGCTCAGTGTCCTCCACTCTCCCTCCGCGCCTCTGTGGTAAATATTTTTCGAACTACCCCTTACAAACTGAACCTCGGTGATTGCCTGAGGAAGGTCAGGGGGTTTTCGTAAACGATTTTATCGATCTGTGCAGCGGTATGCTTGCGACGTTTCATTTCGAGCGCGCATTTTGGCACGGCCATAGGATCGGAGACGCCCCAGTCACATGCAGAGTTCATCCAGATTCGGTCGGTTCCGTAAGTTTCGAGAATGTCGATTGCGCGGTTGGGGGTACATTTGCTTTCTGGATAGAGAGTCATACCAGCCCAGAAACCAGCATCCATCACGAGCTTCACGGTATGTTCTTCGACGTGGTCGATAATGACTTTGGAGTGATCCAATTTTGAGAATGAGTTAAGCGAATCGATGATGAGTTTCGTGCCCTTCAACTTATCCTCTAGGTGAGGAGTGTGGATGAGGATGGGTAGATCGTAATCGAGGGCGATCTGGACGTGTTCCTCGAAAATCTGGAGCTCACTGCGGGTGTTTTTGTTGAGACCGATCTCACCAATTCCGAGCACATTTTCCTTTTTGATAAAATCTGGAATCAGCGACATCACTTCGCGTGCGAAACCTGTATCATCAGCTTCCTTTGGGTTAATGCAGAGCCAACAGAAATGTTTGATGCCATAACGTGCTGCACGCCGCGGTTCGTATTCGGTGAGTTGACGAAAGTAATCGTAGAAACCATCTGCGGATGAACGATCAAATCCTGCCCAGAATGCGGGTTCACAAAGCGCCTCACAGCCGGCGAGTGCGAGTTTTTCATAATCATCCGTGGTGCGGCTGACCATGTGGGCGTGAGGTTCGATGTAACGCATGGGAAAAAGATCAACCCCACTGGGCTGCATTGCAAGTTGGAAGAATCTGCAGCCGAGAACGAGAATCTTTTTTTGTATTAAACCTAGGTGGGAAAATGAACTGTAGATGGACGCAGATAGACGTTAATTTTCAGAGATTGATGATAAATTTATGATTCAAATAATGGATGAGAGAATAAATCGCGTTCGGGGCAAGTTTACCATCAGCTCCAAGGCACGCTAGCTTAGCGCTGAAAACTGTGCAGCAGGGTGTTCGGTCGTAGCTGCCACCCGTGCTGAGATCAGTATCACCAGAGATGACGATGCGTTTGGGTTCGCCTATGGTGCGTTGAAACGGGTATTTCTGGTTGTGACTTGTAGCTCTGAGTATTCGAGCGCAGCGTGAGAGCTGGGAATGATCTCAGCAGTCCAGAGCCTGCGGCACATGAAAAAAGCCACGATCTTTTGGATCGTGGCTTTTTGATTCAGAGTTAGAAAACTCGAAAGTGATTATTTTTTAAGCACTTTGAGTTTGTTGATTCCGTAGACGGCATCATCGCCCAATTCTTCCTCGATGCGGAGGAGTTGGTTGTATTTTGCAATACGGTCAGAACGCGACATGGAGCCAGTTTTGATTTGTCCACAGTTGGTTGCAACGGCGAGGTCAGCGATCGTGCTGTCTTCGGTTTCACCGGAGCGGTGAGAGAGAACGGCGGTGTAAGCGTTTTCCTTGGCGAGCTCGACGGCGTCGAAGGTCTCGGTGAGGGTGCCGATTTGGTTTACTTTGACGAGGATGGAGTTCGCAACACCGAGATCGATTCCTTTTTGGAGGAACTTGGAGTTGGTTACGAAAAGGTCATCTCCAACGAGTTGAGTGGTTTTGCCGAGTTTGTCTGTAAGAACTTTCCAGCCAGCCCAGTCGTTTTCGTCGCAACCATCTTCGATTGAGATAATTGGGTATTTCTTCTGAAGTTTCGCGTAGTAAGCAACGAGTTCTTCAGCGGATTTGATGGATTTGTCAGACTTCTTGAAGACGTATTTCTTTTTCTTTTTGTCGAAGAATTCGGAAGAAGCAACGTCAAGTGCGATGGCGATGTCGTCACCGACTTTGTAACCAGCTTTTTCAATCGCTTTGCAGATAGTGGCGAGTGCTTCGTCAGCATCTTTGAGAACTGGAGCGAAACCGCCTTCGTCACCGACAGCGGTGGAGAGGCCGCGATCGTGGAGAATTTTTTTCAGTGCGTGAAACACTTCTGCGCCGTAGCGAACTGCTTCGGAGAAGGTCGGCGCGCCGACTGGCATGATCATGAATTCTTGGAAGTCGATCGGGGCATCGGAGTGTGCGCCGCCGTTGATGATGTTCATCATCGGGACTGGAAGAGTTTTAGCGTTTGGGCCGCCGAGGTATTTGTAGAGCGGAAGTCCGAGTTGTGCGGAAGCTGCTTTTGCGACTGCGAGGGAAACACCGAGGATGGCGTTTGCACCGAGTTTCTTTTTGTTAGCGGTGCCATCGATTTCGATCATTGCTGCATCGATTGCGGCTTGCTCGGTGGCATCGAAGCCAAGGAGTTCTCCAGCGATGGTATCGTTAACGGATTCAACGGCTTTAAGTACGCCTTTACCGAGGTAGCGTTTTTTGTCGCCGTCGCGGAGTTCGTGTGCTTCGTGTTCGCCGGTTGAGGCTCCTGAGGGAACTGCTGCGCGGCCAACGGCGCCACCTTCGAGGTAAACGTCTACTTCGACGGTTGGGTTGCCGCGTGAGTCGATGACCTCGCGGCCCCTGATTTCTACAATTGTGGTAAGATCCATGATGTTCTATTGATTTAGGAAATGTGCTTCCTCACGCGTGATAAGCGGAGATGGTCTTGATCGTCAATGTTTGCATCTGCTCAGTATCAAGATCGCGAATTTTCGCGCCGTCGCCGACGGAGAGTCCCATGAGGGCTTTGCCGACGTCTGAGAGATAGGAAACTTCCTTTTTCTCTGGGTTGGAATCCCATGCGCCGAGGACGGTGATGGTTTGTTCTGCACCTTTATCATCGGCAAGGATGATGATGGTTCCGATGTTGACGGTTTTGGTATCAGCGCCTCTGAAGTCAGTTCCGCGGGCTTGAGCGATTTCGCGCTCGAGTGCAGTGCGGCGGTGATTGAGATATTTTTCCAGGTCTTTGGCAGACTTGTATTCGAAGTTCTCACGAAGGTCGCCGTAGGATTTGGCGATTTTTACATCCTCGCGGTTTTGAGGGATTTTGACGCGAATGAGTTCTTGGAGCTCTTCTTTTTTCTTTTCCAGAGATTCCCACGAAACGAGCAGAGGCTCTTCGCGTTTGGCTGCGTTCTGGCCGGAAACGAGTTCGACGGTTTCTGGGCGAACTTTGATGATGCGCGCCATGAGGGATTTTTTCTCAAGGTCGCCGAAGACTGGGCAGTCGAGCATACGGCGGGCGAAGTTTTTGGCTTCGTTGAGATCCATGTTCTTCACCAGATCGGAAAGCAGGGCTTTGTCGTCGTTGAGAAGAGTTTGGAGGCGTGAGGTTTTGCGTGGACCATCGGAAAGGTGATCGTTTTCCAGAAGGTTGAGTATAGAGGCACCGACATCTGCACCGAAGACGGATTCGGAGGAGGCTTTACGCTCGCGGCAAACCCAGATCAAGGCGTCTGGACCAAGAGCACGACGGGCAAGAGCGGAGCTGAGATGCTCCATGAGTCTTGGCATGCCGTTGTTGTCGTTAAGGATGCGAGCGATCTCGGTGACGCCGCGGGCGCCGACCTGATCGAACACGGTAACGATTTTATCGATCCATTCGCTACCAAAGGCGGATTCGAATGCTTCGAACACAGCGCGTTGGCGACCGGAAGGAAGGGCGACGAGTTCTTCCGCAATTTTATCGAGATTGGAACCGGCGATGAGATCGCTGAGGCGAACGGCGCTAGGATCGAGCTCAAGAGCTTTGTTGCTGCCGATGACTTCGTCCCGTGCGGAGACAAGTTGCATCGCTTGGCCGAGCTGGACGCGAGCGGCTTTTTTAGCTCCGTCATCGATGTCGATGAGGAGTTGTTTAAGAGCTTCGGAATCTTGATCGAAGGCGCCCATATCAGCGGCGATGGCTTCGAGGGCTTTGATCATGCCTTTGATGTCGCGAGCAGCTTCGAAATCAGCGAGAAGGGATTGAGCAGGAGTGACATCAGAATCTCTAAGAATGATTGCCTCGGTGCGTTTGGTTGGGACAACCGCTTTGCGGCTTTCTTTGACGGCCTTCTTGGTCGCATCCCACCATTTTTTGTATTCCTTGGCCGGAATGACTGCACCGCTGACGAGTTGCTCGATCGCATCGCCAGTGATGGAGCCGCCGTGGCTCTGCAAGATGTGAACGACAAGGGCGACGCTGTCTTTTTTAGCGAGCTCGCGGAGTTGTTCGATTTGCTCGATTTTCACCGCGCGGAAGTCATCTGTAGGAATCCATTCGGTTTTCTGCATAGCGAACTGGAGATCCATCTCTTGTCCGCTGGAGTTTTGGAAATCGACAGTGATTTTTTTGGAGCCAAAATCCCAGTCAACGATTTTGCCCGCTCCAAAGGATTTGTGCAGGCAGAAATTTCCAGGAGCGAGTTGTGAAAGTCGTTCTCCGACAGGTGCAGGCAATTTTCCGGCTTTTACTAATTTCTCAACATCAGGATGCATGCGCATAGTCTGGAAAGCCCAATCGGGAAAGGCAAGGATAAGGGTGAGAAATCTTTTTTCGGGGGAAAATTGGAGGGTGGAGGGGGGGTGATTTACTAAAATGGTAAGGTCAACACGCCGTGTTGACCGTGATTTTTCGATGGGGTGAGGACGAATAAGCGATAGGCAGGTCTCATTATCGTTGGGGGAATCTTACCCTGGCGTTATTGATTTGGGTCGCCGACGGCGCGGCGACCCTACCTATTTAAACCAGCCTAGCAGCAAGCAATTCGCGCTGAAAGATGAGCTCTTTGGGGAGGTGATCGTAGAGGTCGATGAAGAGTTCGCTTTGGGAAACGAGTTCGGCGCGCCATTCGTTACGATCGAATTTCATGACTCGATCGAAATCTTCGGCAGAGAAGTTTTCCATGTCTCCGGTGTTGAAGTGCTCATAATCGGGGATCCAGCCGATTTGGGTTTCGTGGCCGGCGGCGCCGCCTTTACAGCGTTTTACGATCCATTCGAGAACCCTCATGTTTTCGCCAAAGCCCGGCCACATGAATTTTCCTTCTTCGTTTTTTCTGAACCAATTGACATGGAAGAAGCGGGGGAGTTGGGTGAGGTAGCGTTGCATTTCTAGCCAGTGGCCGAAATAGGCGCCCATGTTGTAACCACAGAAGGGAAGCATCGCCATCGGATCGCGGCGGACTTTTCCAATCGTTCCTGCGGCGGCGGCGGTCATTTCCGAGCCCATCGTTGCGCCGACATAAACGCCGTGGCACCAGTTGAAGGCTTGGTAAACGAGAGGCATGGTGGTGGCGCGTCGGCCTCCGAAGATGATGCCTTCGATGGGGACCCCATCAGGATTTTGCCAATTTGGATCGATGGTTGGGCATTGCACGGCGGGGGCAGTGAAGCGGGCGTTGGGGTGAGCGGCGGGCGTCTCGGATTTAGGTGTCCAGTCGTTGCCTTTCCAATCGATAAGATGAGCGGGCGGTTGTTTGGTGAGTCCTTCCCACCAGACATCACCATCGTCTGTTAGAGCGACGTTGGTAAAAATGGTATTTTCCGTCATCGACTGCATGGCGATGGGATTGGTGTCCCAAGAGGTTCCAGGGGCAACGCCGAAGAAGCCGGTTTCTGGGTTGATGGCGTGGAGATTGCCGTCTTTATGAGGCCAGAGCCATGCGATGTCGTCACCGACGATGGAAGTTTTCCAACCTTTGTCTGAGTAGGATTTAGGTGGAACTAACATCGCAAGGTTGGTTTTTCCGCAAGCAGATGGGAAGGCGGCAGTGACGTAAGTGGTAGAACCATCTGGCGCATGCAGGCCGAGGATGAGCATGTGTTCCGCCATCCAACGATGCTCGCGGGCGATGTTAGATGCGATGCGCAGAGCTAGACATTTTTTCCCTAACAAGGCATTACCACCGTAGCCAGAGCCGTATGACATGATCTCGCGGGTATCGACGAAATGGGAAATGTATTTGTCTTCGTTGCAAGGCCAAGCGACATCGGTTTTGCCCTCTACAAGTGGTGCACCGACGGAATGGAGGCATTTGATAAACTGTCCGTGTCCGTCGCGGAGTTTAGGTGCGCTTTCTGAAACTTCGTCTTCGAGTCGTTTTAAAACATGGCTACCCATGTGTGCCATGATGCGGGTGTTGACGACGACGTAGGGGCTGTCGGTGCATTGGATGCCGATTTTTGCGAGAGGCGAATCGAGTGGCCCCATGCAGAACGGAATGACATACATCGTGCGACCGTTCATACTACCCGTGAATTTATCCGTTAGAATTTTCCGCATTTCTAGCGGATCAGCCCATTGATTCGTTGGGCCTGCCTCGTCGCGGCGCTTCGTGCAGATGTAGGTGCGCTCCTCAACGCGGGCAACATCCGAAACGGCGGAACGGGCGAGGAAAGAGTTCGGGCGTTTTTCGGGATTGAGACGGGTGAAGGTTCCTTGATCGCAAAGCAGCTGGGTGAGGCGATTCCACTCATCTTGTGAGCCATCGCACCAGACAACTTCGGTTGGTGTGCAGAGTGCGACCATTTGGTTGACCCAATCTTGAAGTGTTTTGTAGGAAGTTCCTTGAGTATTCATATTTGAGTCCATTTAAGCGATAATTGTGCCTAGTGGCAAGTTTGGCTGGATGAGTTATGAGTGGGGTAAATAGGTAGATGAAAAAGAGCTTTTAGTAGGACCGGTTGGCGTCCTACCTAATGAGGGTATCGTAATGACTCTATGAATTGCGGATAAACCTTGTAATTCGGGGCTATACCCGAGGTTCCGTCATTTTCACGTGAAGCAATGCTTGCACCGGAAGGGCTTGTCCACTAGCACATTGCCTCTATGAGTAACGATCCGGACCAGCATATTTCCCTTGGGATGATGTATTCTGATTATTTCTTAGATTACGCGAGCTATGTCATTTTGGAACGGGCGGTGCCGCATTTGCATGACGGTTTGAAACCAGTTCAGAGGCGCATTTTGCATTCGATGCGTGAGCTTGATGACGGTCGCTACAACAAAGTGGCGAACGTGGTTGGAAACACCATGAAATACCACCCGCACGGAGATCAATCGATTGGCGATGCGATGGTGCAGATCGGGCAGAAAGATTTGATGATCGATACCCAAGGAAACTGGGGTAATACCCTCACTGGAGATGGGGCGGCGGCTCCGCGCTATATTGAAGCGCGGTTGACCAAGTTTGCGTTGGAAGTGGCGTTGAACCCGAAGACAACTCATTGGCTGCCATCGTATGATGGACGGAATCAGGAGCCGCTGACGTTGCCGATGAAATTTCCACTCTTGCTTGCGCAGGGTGTTGAGGGAATTGCGGTGGGTCTTGCGTGTAAGATTTTGCCACACAATTTCAATGAGCTGATCACAGCTGCAGTGGCGCATTTGCGGAAAGAGCCGTTTGATTTAATTCCGGATTTCCCGACCGGTGGAATCATGGATGCAAGCGAGTATAAGGAAGGCTTGCGCGGTGGAAAGATTCGGGTTCGAGCAAGAATCGATGCTGAGAAAAAAGGCATTTTAAGGATCACGGAAATTCCGTTCGGAACGACCACGGGTGGGGTGATGGATTCGATTGTTGCGGCGGCGGACAAAAACAAGATCAAGATTCAGAAGATCGAGGACAACACCGCAGCTCATGCAGATATTTTGGTTTATTTACCAGCCGGAGCTGATCCAGAGAATACGCGCGATGCGTTGTATGCTTTCACGGATTGTGAAATGAGTATTTCACCTAACTCAGGAGTGATTGTGGATGGAAAGCCTGCATTCCTTGGTGTTTGTGAAATCTTGCGTCGCACTACAGATCTCACAAAAGAACTTCTCAAGCTTGAACTCGAAATCAAACTCGGTGAGCTGGGTGATAAATGGCATTTCTCCTCATTGGAGAAAATCTTTATTGAGAAACGCATCTACCGTGACATCGAAGAATCCGAAACATGGGAGGCGGTTCTCAAAGCAATTGATGACGGCTTGAAACCATTTAAAAAACTGCTCAAGCGCGAGGTGACTGAAGAAGACTTGGTGCGCCTCACTGAAATCCGCATCAAACGCATTTCTAAGTTCAATGCCTTCAAGGCGGACGAGGAGATCAAGGCGATCGAAAAAGAAATTTCTGAAGCAGATAAAAACCTCCGTAGCCTGACTCGCTACACCATTCGTTGGTATGAAGAACTCGGAAAAAAATACGGTAAAGACCGTAAGCGCCTGACGGAAATTTCTTCTTTCGCAAGAGTGGATAGAACTCAGGTCGTCGTGGCTTCCGAGACGCTTTATCTCGATGCGAAGAATGGCTTTGCGGGAACGAGTTTGAAGAGAGAAGAGGCGCTAGATAAATGTTCGATGTTAGACGACATCATCATCTTCACGGCGGATGGAAAAATGAAGATCACCAAAGTCGCGGATAAATTTTTCGTCGGACCTAAACCATTGCGTGTTGCGGTTTTCCGTAAGGATGAGGATCTGATTTACTCAATGATCTATCGCGATGGTAAAGACGGCACCGTGATGGCCAAGCGCTTCACGGTAGGTGGAACGACCCGCGATAAAGAGTATGATCTCACCAAAGGCACGCCGGGTAGTAAGGTGTTGTATTTCAAATGGCACAGCACCAATGAGGAAAGCTCCGCCCAGATGTTGATGATCCATATGAAATCCGGCCTGCGTTTGCGTAACCTCACACGTCCGCTGCATTTTGCGGAGTTTGGGATCAAATCTCGCGGTAGCTTGGGTAATATTGTTACGAAACATCCGATTGAGAAAATCCTCCTCGCTCCGAAAGAATTCATGCCATAGGATAGAAAGAGTTTTAACGCAAAACCCCGTGAGCATAAGCGAACCAAGACATTTAGTGAAGCCAATCAGGTTGGATGTAACGCAGTGTAATCAAAGCCGCTAAGGCAGCATAGGAAACGCAAAGAATATTTTTTTGAATTTAGATCCTAACAAATACACCCATTTTCCTAGCTTTGCGAAACTTTGCGTTCTTTGCGACTTAGCGTTGAAAAATTTTACCACATCTTATGATTAAAATTGGCACCAGAGCGAATCTTCGAATCGTCCGTGAACAACCGTTCGGGGTGTTTCCTGATGCGGAAAATCTGGGTGAAATTTTACTGCCACGTGGAGAGATGCCGAGAGAGTGGGTGATCGGTGAGGAGTTAGATGTTTTCATCTACCTTGATTCCGAGGATCGCTTGGTGGCGACTATGAAAACACCACGCGCCATGCCGGGGCAATTTGTGAAACTGCAATGCGTTGCTGTGACGGGTGTAGGTGCGTTTCTTGATTGGGGTTTATCGAAAGATCTGCTCGTGCCTTTTCGTGAGCAAAAGACCCGCATGGAACCGGGAAAAAGTTATTTGGTCAAAGTGCTAGTTGATGAGCAAAGCCAGCGCTTGATGGCGACGAATCGCATCGCCCGCCACATTGATATCACCCCAGCTATTTACGAATCCGGCCAGGAAGTCGAACTGACGGTTTATGGTAAGACTCCGATGGGTTACAAAGCGATCATCAACCATGAGCATACGGGTTTGTTGTATTCGAATGAGGTTTTTCAAAAACTCTCGCTCGGAGAAAAACTCAAAGGTTGGGTCGCTGCTGTTAGAGGTGATGGAAAGATCGATCTCATTCTCACGCCTCCAGGTCGCGCGCGGGTGGATGATTTGGAGAAACAAATTATCGGCGAACTGGTCGCACGCGGCGGCTTCTGGGCGCTGACCGATAAAAGCTCGGCGGAAGAAATTAACGATGAGCTGGGAGTTTCGAAGCGCACCTTCAAACAGACGCTCGGAGCGTTGTTGAAGAAGCGACTGATCACGCAGACGGATTTGGGGATAAGGCTAAATTAAAAATCTAAACTTTGGGGCTGTAATAGCTAAGCGACAAAAAACGCATAACTAGGAAACCCAATGAATCAATGAAAAAGCCGTCTCCCAGCTCGTAAGTAAGGCGAGTTAATTAAGATTTTTGTAGTAGGCGCGACAGCTCGTGTAGCGGCCGAGATCACTGAAGTTAAAAACATTCAGCAGACACATATTTCATGAGACTCCGTCAGCTAATTGCAACCGAACTCCCAACTTACGAATCAACCACTCGGAACTGTTTGCTGATCAAAAGAATCACATCAATGCCATCGAGAATTTTTACTGGTTTTTAAAGGTGTGTGAATGGTACTTCAATGGAGGTAACCATCAAATGCTCTTAAAGCAGCTTAAATACTGGGTAAAACAGGCTCATTAATAACCCTTAGTTAGCATAGACCATTTAAATATTATCTCGTTTCGTCTGTATCTCCTCACTCATTGTTTGCAAAAAACCTGAACTTGATTATGAAAAATTTCCCATCTCTATTCTGTCTATTGCTCATTTCTCAGAGTGCTTTCGCTGAGGATATGAATGTTCTTACGAAAGAAGCAGCAGCGGAAGGTTGGGCGTTGTTATTCGATGGTAAAGACGCGTCACAACATTTCCGTGGTTATAACAAAGAGGCTCTACCGGAGCAGTGGGTGGTTGAGGATGGCGTGCTGACTCGTAAAGGGCTGAAGTAATCTTGAACAGGGAAGAGCGCGTCTGGAGACGCGCGGTCCCAGCGCCGCAGCTACTGGTAACTTTTTGCCACTTCCTCAGCAATGATGGTGAGCCCTTCGCGCACAGTGGATTCCTGCATGGCAAAGGAGACGCGAATGCATTCATTGCGATGCTGCCAATTTGGATCGTCGGAACCGAAGAAGAAATGATGTCCGGGGATAACGAGAACCTGGCGGGCTTTGAGGCGTTGATAAAGCTCGGCGGAGGAAATGGGTAATCCCGGGAACCACAGCCAGAGGAAAAGAGCGCCCTCGCTGCGGTGTATGTGCCAAGGGAAACGATTGCCGAATATTTCTCTAACAGCCGCTTGAGCGATCACGGATTTTTCTTTGTAGAAAGGACGTATGATGTCTTCGCTGATTTTTAAAATCTCGCCACTCTTGATGAGAGGAAGCACGATCTGCTGGCCAATGCTTGGGTTAGCGAGGCCAGCGATGGCGGTCATGGAGGAGATCGCAGAAATAATTTCCGGTGAGGCAACGACGATCCCTGTGCGTGTGCCGGGAAGACCTAGCTTTGAGAGGCTGAGAGTCAGGATGACGTGTTTATCCCAGTGCGGAGTGATCTCGTTGAAAATGATTTTCGGGAATGGCGCGCCGTAAGCGTTGTCGATGATCAACGGAATACCTTTGGCTTTCGTGATTTCGGAGAGACGTTGAATCTCTGAATCGCTTAGCACGTTGCCAGTCGGGTTGGTGGGACGTGATACGCAGACCGCCGCGATGTCGGGGCCGACCCCTAAGTTATCGAAATCGATGTGATATTTGAACTCGTTCGGTCCGGTGTGTTCGATGATGGGTTTTAACGATGTGAAAACATCCGCATCGAGACCCTGCGCGGCGTAGCCGATGTATTCAGGAACAAGAGGGAAGAGGATCTTGCGTTTGGTGCCATCTGGCATGACCCCGGCGAGGAGGTTGAAGAGATAGAAAAATGCTGTCTGTCCGCCACTGGTTAGACAGATGTTTTCTGGGCCGATCTCCCAACCAAATGTTTCGCGGAGCAGTTTGGCGAACTCGGAAATGAACTCGGGGTTTCCTTTCGGTGGGTCATAGGTGGTCAGCATTTTTTGAGATGCGGCCTCATCGGCACAGATTTCTGTCAGGCGTTTTTGCCAGATTTGATTGATGCCGGGGATTTGTGCAGGTTGGCCGCCGCCAAGCATTTTCATGTCAGGACCGGCATTCGAGAGGGCGTTGCCGAGATCCTCCATGAGATCGCCAATGCCGCTTCCGCCGCCAAGAAGTTGTCCGACTTTTGAAAAGGAAAAATTCATTACTAGTGGGGATTGTTTTGGATTCGATCAGAAATACAAACCCAAATAGAACTTGTTTGAGTTTGATTTGAACCACGAATTTCACGAATCACGCGAATGGGCGAATGGTATTTATGAAAATGGATTCTTCTCCACAAATTCGAGTAATTCGTGAAATTCGTGGTTAACCTTATACCACGCGCCTTTAAATTCCTCAGCTTGGCGGTTGCAAAGCGGGTGGGTTGGCGGCAGTTTTGGCGTGATGAATTTTGACTTTGATACGATTGTCGCGAGGAAAGGAACTGGCTGCATCAAATATGATCGCAGGCCGGAGCTCGATCCGTTCTGGGTGGCAGACATGGATTTCGTATCGGCTCCAGTGATTTTAGATACTCTGCATAAGCGGGTGGATCACGGAGTTTTTGGCTATGCACAGGCGCACGCGGGCTTGTTGGATGCGATTGCCGACTACTTGCAAAAGCGCCATCACTCGATCCTAAATTCCGATCACCTCGTTCATCTCGGTGGTTTGGTTCCTGCTCTCTCGCTCGCTGCGCGGGCTTTCTGTGCAGATGGCGAGGAGTTGATGACCTGCACGCCCGTTTATCCACCGTTCCTCGGTGTGCACAAAGATGCGGGAGCAAAATTACTCACCGTCGATCACGTTCTCGTCAATGACCGATGGGAGTTTGATTGGGACTCGATGGAAAAGGCAGTCTCGGCAAAAACGAAAATCTTCCTGCTGTGCAATCCGCAAAATTCATTGGGCCGGGCGTTTTCAAAAGACGAAGTCATCCAACTCGCGCAGTTTTGTGTGAAGCATGATTTGGTTTTGGTCTCGGATGAGATTCATTGCGATTTGATTTATGATGAAGTCGCGACACCGCATTTCTCAGCCTTGCAGCTTCCTGCAGAGCTCGCTGCGCGATCGATCACGTTGCTTTCACCAAGCAAGACCTGGAATATCGCTGGCTTGGGTTACGCGTTTGCCATCATTCCTGACGATTCTATCCGTAGAAAATTCAACGCCGCAAGAGGACATACCTTGGCGGAGATCAATGCGCTTTCCTACTATGCTACGGAAGCGGCTTACCAACATGGCGAACCATGGCGTCAGGAATTGATTTCTTACCTCAAAGGAAATCGCGATGAGTTGGTTAGATTCATCAATGAAGAATGCGAAGGCTTGTCGGTGCGCGCACCAGAAGCAACGTATTTAGCATGGATCGATGCACGCAAACTAGATGTGAAAAATCCTGCGGAATTCTTCGAGAAAGAAGCCGGACTTTTTCTATCCGACGGCGCGTTCTTTGGCTGGCCGGGTTGGGTGAGGTTTAACTTCGCTTGCCCAAGAGCACGGATGATGGAAGGGCTTGAGAAGATGAAGAAGGCGCTTGAGAAGCTCTAACAAGGAGAGGCTGCCTTCGGCTGCCAAATTTTCAAACACAGGCGGTAGAATGCCGGTTGTGTTTGGTGTTTGAATCACGCGCAAACCATCCTCAACCATTCACCGAGATTGCAGTTCATTTTTCTTTCCATAGATTAAAGGCTATTAGCGAAGGCTGAAGCAGGCATGCGTTTTGAGCCTTCGGGTTGGACTTCGGATAGGATGAGGGATTGGTTACCGCAACCGATAAGGAGTTCGCCGTTTTGGTGGAAGAGTTCACCAGCGGAAAGGGGTTGATCGCTGATCGAAGTCGGCGGGAAAATTTTCAGGCGTTTGGGCTTACCTTTGATGGTTACTTCTGTGAAGGTTCCCGGCCATGGATCGTAAGCGCGGATCGTGCGCTCCAGAGTTTTGGCGGATTGGGTGAAATTGAGACGACCATGCTCGCGGAGGAGTTTTGGTGCGTAGGTGACTTCGTCTGGATTTTGTGGAGTGCCAGCTTTGGGTTGATTTTCTAAAGCCTTCAGCGCTTCGGATAAAGCAGATGGCCCGAGGTCGGCGAGTTTATCGTGAAGTTCTCCGCCTGTTTCGTTAGCGCTGATTGCGATTTTTTTAGCAAGGATGATATCGCCTGCATCAAGTTCGCGAATCACATGCATGATAGTGATTCCTGTTTCGGTCTCCCCATCGCGGATGGCGGATTGGATGCAGGACGCTCCGCGGTATTTAGGGAGAATCGAAGCGTGGAGGTTGATGATGGCTTTTTTAGGAGACTTACGGACGGCTTTTCCGATGATCTGTCCGTAAGCCATGACGACAGCGAAGTCAGGACGCAGCGTTTCTAAATCGGCAGCGATTTCTCCGATTTTCTCTGGCTGCCAGACTGGAATGCCGTTGGCGAGGGCGAGGATTTTAATTTCCGGAGGAACTGCGCTGCTCTGGCTGCGACCGATCGGTTTATCGGGTTGGGTGATGAGGACGCAAGGCTTCGGGCCGTGATCGATAAGGTGGCGAAAAGTGGGGATAGCGATATCTCCGGTGGCGATGAAGGCGAGGGTCATGGGGTGAAAACTGAAATACTGAAAAGCTGAAATGAGAGAGGGAAGTTTGAAATTAGGAGTTGAAGAAGCGCGAATGGACTCGCGCGGTCCATTTGAAATTTGAGATTTCAGGACTCTAGCAGCGAAGCAGCCATGGCTCTGGCTTGTTCGCCTCCGCCACCTAGCATGCGGACGAGTTCGGTGATGCGTTTTTCTCCTTCGACGGGATAGAGCTTCGAACGGGTGCGTCCAGCGATGACTTCTTTTTCGACTACGAAGTGAGCGGCGGCTGTGGCGGCGACTTGTGGGAAGTGGGTGATCGCGATGACTTGGTGAAGTTGCCCCAAGCGTGCCATTTTTTTGCCGACGGCTCGGGCGATCTCGCCACCGACGTTGGCATCGATTTCATCGAAGACCATCAGTGGGGTGGCGTCTTGTTCGGCAAGGGACGATTTGACGGCGAGCATGACGCGTGAAATTTCTCCGGAAGAGGCGATCTGGCGCAGGGGAAGCAGAGGTTCGCCTGGGTTGGGACCGAAGAGGAAGTTGCAGGATTCCAAGCCGTGGAGCGATGGATCTTTGAGAGGTGAGAGTTCGACCTCGAAGGAAGATTGTTTAAATCCTAGATCTTTAAGTTGTGAGGAGATGTCTTGCGCGAGCTTGGGTGCGGATTTTTTACGAGACGCGCTGAGCTTCTTCGCGATGCCTTCGAGTTCTTTTCGGGTTTCTGCTAGAGCGAGCGTGAGGGCTTCGATTTTTTCGGTGCGGTTGTCGATGTTGTCTAAGCGATTTGAAATCGTCTCTTGGCGCGACAAGATATCATCGATAGTTGGGCCGTATTTTCGTTTCAGGGATTCGACGAGATTGACGCGCCCTTCGATGGTGGTTGCTTCTGATGGATCGATGTCTAACTCTTCCGCATAATCTGTTAGAGTGGCTTCTAGATCTTGAAGTTCGATGGATGCGGTCTCGAGTGATGAAACTTTATCGGCAATGGATGGATCAAATTTTTCAAGGTCGCGTATGATGCGTTGGAGATCCGTAATGCGTGAGAGGATGCCGTCTTCGGAAGTTAAAGTGGTGACGGCTTGTGCGGCGAGTTCGACCAAACGGCTGGAGTTTGAGGAGCGGTGATATCTTTCCTGAAGTTCATCGCCATCTGCTGGTGTGAGCTTAGCAGAATCGATTTCATCGAGCTGGTAGCGGAGGAGTTCGAGTTCTTGTTCCGAGGCGTTTTCGGCGTTTTGTATTTCCTCCAGCTCTTGTGATTTCTCCCGCCATGTTCGGTAAACGGCTCGGTATTCGGAGAGTAGTGAATCGGTCACGGCATAGGCATCGAGCATCGCGAGCTGTCGCTCTTGGGAGAGCAACGATTGGTGATCGTGTGGGCCGTGGAGATCGACGAGGCGTTCGCCGATTTTCTTAAGAAGATTGATGGTGACGGGGGAGTCGTTGATGAACTGTCGATTCGTCGAGGTGCCGATGGAGCGGCGGATGATGATCTGGGTGTCATCGCAGGGAGGAAGTCCGCCTTCTTCGAGGATGGCATTGATTTCGGAAGTATCGGAAAGATCAAACACCGATTCGATCGTGCAGGTGTCCTCTCCGGTGCGGATGAGATTTTTATCAGCACGTTCTCCGAGGATCATTTTCAGAGCACCTACGATAACGGATTTACCAGCGCCGGTCTCACCAGTGACCGAGATCAGGCCGGAGCCGAGTTCCCATACGAGTTCGTCAACGAGGGCTAGATTGCGGATTTTAAGAAGGGTGAGCATGCGGTTTCCGCTGCGAGTATGCAGGCGCGTAGGCGGTCAGAGCAAATCTAAACGATAGATCGTATAGGACTTACATGACCTATTGCGGCTTTGCCGGTTCTTTTTTTCCGCCGACGGCGAAACGGTAGCGATTGATGGCATCTAACATGCCAGTGGCGAGAGCGTTTTGGTAAGATTCGTTAGCGATTAAGCGAGCTTCGTAAGGGTGGGACATGAAGCCACCTTCGAAAAGGACAGCTGGATGTTTGACTCCGGAGAGCACGCTGAAACGGGCGCGTTTGATACCTCTATCGAAAGTATTTTCACCGAGTCGTTGAAGGATGGAGCCGTGGATTGCCGTGGCTAGGGCAATGTTAGCTGAATCATGTTCGTTGCCAGTTCTCGCTAGTGCATCGCTGGCTTTCAGGTTGCTTCCGTAATGAGATACGCTAGGAGGTGAGAGGGTAAAGGTTTCAATACCCCGAGCGGCACGTCCACCGGAGTTGAAATGCAGGCTAAGGAAGATAGCCTCTTCATTTACTTTGTTCGCGATATTGACGCGCTCTTGGAGTGTGTAGAAGACATCCGTATCCCGCACCATGACGACTTTAAAGCCTTTCGTCTCGAGCAAGGATTTG
>CAWUUP010000159.1:0-3608 GCA_963925255.1 uncultured Luteolibacter sp. | reverse complement strand
GCACCGACCAAATTGAAAATACCGGGCTTGAGGGTTTTGGTCGAATATCCCACCGGATTGGTGTAGGCCGTTTGGGCTACCGTTGAGGCCAGACCGCAGGCAGTTGCGGCGGCGATGAGTGAATAAAGTGTTGTATTCATGAGAGGTTTTGGATTTTGAGCTGGTTTTGGTTTTTGTTGATCGTGCCAGTTAAACCGGCTGAATAAGGGGTAAGGCAGCTCCCAACGAGTTAGGAACAAAACGATTACTTTTTTATTTTTAGCCACTTTCTGGAAATTGTCTAGTCCTTAAAACGATGACATTTTCAGCGAGTTGAAAAGTGGGTCATATCCCTGACGGACCTTGCCGTCGTCGCTCGGGGTGTCGGTGCCGCGGATGACTTTTAGTAGTCCCTTCTGGGCGAGTTTCTCCGCCAGGGCGTAGTTTTTCGGCAGCAGCCCAGCATGGTGGATGCCGAGGCCGCAGCGGAGCAGTTTCTTGATCTCTTTGCTGTAGAGACTGCGGAAATCCGCATCGATCAGGATCTCAGCGGCGGCTTCCTTTTTCTCCTTCGAGCAGGAGTTCCGGAGCATCAAGTCCCGGGCGGTCTTGGCGCAGGAACCTCGTGAGGAAGGTTTTAGGTCCCTTAGAATGATTGAGCGTTGTCGTTTTTTAATTGGGTCGCCGACGTCCCCGACATATCGGGGTATACGCGGCGACCCTACCTTGCATAGATGGATTTCCAATCATCCCGATTTTCTATGAGTCCAGCTCGCACGGGATTATCGCGGATGTATTCACCTTTTTGGAATCCGGATTCCCAGTTGCGGATTCGGTGGTCAAAAAATCCACGTTCCCATTCGATGTCATGGTTGAATGAGATCCATGATTTGAAATCCCGGATGACTTGTTTCATGGGTTTGGATCCGGGAAATGAGAATAGGCCATGAAGATGATCGGGCATGGCGAGAATTAGGCGGATGCAAATTTCGCCTCGTTCCTCCCGAAGTAACACGGTTTCGAGAATGGATTTCCAAACGGGATCGTTCGTGAGTTGGGCTGTCCAACGTTTTGCACAGCCAATGGTGATGAAGAAGACTTCACCTTCGGGGATCAGGGGCGACGTGCAAGGGAACCTCGTGAGGAAGATGTTTTCTTCCGATACGTTTATCCATGGGGGGATTGTTGAAGGGTAGGGGCTAAAGATAGAGGAAGGTTCAATCCCTTCAGCAGGCTCAGGGCCTTCGGCGGCGTCTTTAGCCCTGAGCCTGTCGAAGGGGGCAAGCCTGCCCATTTTTTTAATTTACGGAATCGAATGATAAATCTCTTCCAGCGCCATCACCGTATATGCGGTAACAAGCACAGAATTAGATTCCATCCAGCGGCCGTTTTCGTTGATCCATGAACCGTCCTCGCGTTGTGAGGAGAGGAGTTTACCCGCGAGGTCTTTACGCCAGTCAGCTTCTTTACCATCGGCGAGTTTAATCTTGTCGATGCCAGCAGCGTTGAGGGCTTTGGCCATGGCTTGGTAGTAATAGAAGAGGCCTTCAGCACCCATGTTAGGGTTTTCGTTGACCGTGTAATTTTTAGCTAGCCATTCTTTAACGGCGACGACGCGTGGGTCGCCGGGTTCAAGCTTAGCGTAGATCAGCGAGAGCAGGCCGGCGTAAGAGATAGAACCGTAGGAGCGGAGGGCGACTTTGCCATCAGCGCCAATATCTTGGCCGGCTTTTGAATCTCCAGGAGTGTAAAGGAAACCACCTTTGTTTTTTTCATCATCAGAAGCCCATGGTTGATCGTTCGTAGCTTTGAGGTTCTGGCTACGGGAAAGGAAGGTCAGGGCCGCGTCCCAGTTGAGCTTGGGCTCATCGGCGTAGTTGCCGTCTTGGATGATTTTATCGGAAAGAGCGATCGCTTCGATCGCGAGGTAGGTGTTGGACATATCGGTGTGATCGTCCTTGGAGCAGTAACCGATACCGCCGTCGTTGGGATTATCGGTTTTACCTTTTTCGCCGATGTCCCATTGTTTGCTGATGAGGTGGCGGCGGCCTTTAACGATAGCCGCTTCGAACTCTTTACGGTTCGCAGAGGAAAGTGCGGTGATAGAAGTGGCGGTGTTGTAAACGGTCAATCCACGGTTGTAGATACCACCATCTTCTTTCTGTTGAGCAAGTAACCAGTCGAAACCTTTTTTGAGGTGATCGGGAAGTTTACCATCGACTGGAAGTTCAAGGCTGGGATCGCGGACACCTGCAGTGAGAGCAAGAGCAGTGAATGCTGGAATTCCACCATCGTCCCATAAACCTTTTTCTTTTTGCTGAGTCGCAAGCCATGCGTTTCCGCGTGCAATCGATTGGCGGACTTCGTTTTTGATCGAAAGATATTCGTTCTGGGCTTGCGATGCGCCAACGCTCAAGGCGAGGCAAAGGAGGATAGGTTTCATAGGAAAATCAGATTGGTTTTTGGGAAATGTCTAATGGATAAAATAACGCAGGGATACGCGGGAACCTTTTAATTCTTTGGTAAAAGCGAGAATAGGTGGTGGATTTGTTTCTGAAACTCTAAATTTCTAGGAGCCGCAACGATTCGGGCGGTTTTCGACCACAAACACAGGAAACACGGTCATTTTTTGACCATGGGGGTAGGTAAATAGGGTACGGTCATCACGCCGTGATGACCGTAAATCATTTGAATGAGGGATACCCAGATAAAGCTTCTAGGAAGGTTTCGCGTTCGTTAGATGGATCGGGCGTGGATGTATTTGAATTGGGTCGTCGGCGGCGCGACGGCCCTACCTTTTACAAAATCCCGCGTGCTTTCAAATTATTCAAGCGGTGAGCAACATCCACCAATCCATCGATAATCACTTGAGTGTAAGTGCGTCCATCGGTGGTATCGACTCCGTGGCCGGGCTCCAGATCACGGAGGGCTTGGAGAGCTGGATCATCATGGCGGAATGCCTCAACGAATACAGTTTCGAGTTTTCCGGTTTTAGCGGCAGCGAGTAAGGTTGCTCCGACCCATCCATCATCCGTGCTCAAGCAGCCGCGCGTGGTTTTTGCGGAAGCATGAAAAATGCCCATGTGATTCGCAGCGGCGAGCTCACCGATGAGGCGTTGGTTTTCCTCGATGGAGAGTCCGGAGTCGCCCATGTGCGCGGAGTCGATGAGGAGTTTAAAATAATCACGGCCGAGTTCTTTGTTGATGGCTTTGATGAAAGCCCAAGCGCGCGAGATGTTGGTAAACGTTTTGAACTCACCAGGGCGGAGGAATTCGATATGCCATGAAGTTATAGCGGAATCTAACAAGCCGGATTCTTTAACGGCACGGATGTGAAGTTTGACGTTTTGAGCGATCGCTGTATCCAGATCCATGTCGACTGGGCCGTTCATCCATTCCTCGATAGAAGTGGAAGCAACCGAGGCCGCGCCGTAAGTTTGGGCGGCGCGCAGCGAACCGATAAGTTGGGAAATGACTGCGTCTTCATCGGCAGGATTCATCGGGTTTGCGCCACCTACCATCATGATCAAGTGGACATCAAGCTTGAGGGCTTTGAGGCCGGCCATCATCTCTGCGATTTCGGAATCATTGGTGCCCGGGAAAAGGGAGATCTGCACACAATTTGGGCG
>CAWUUP010000158.1:0-23111 GCA_963925255.1 uncultured Luteolibacter sp. | reverse complement strand
GATTGATCAGGAGGGTGGGCGTGTGGAGCGGACCAAGACGATTGCACCTTCATTACCATCGGCAGTGGCGTTTGCGGCGAAACCGGACGCGGAACAAATCGCGTGGGCGGGAGCGTTGACTGGAGATTTGCTTGGGTTACTCGGGTTTAATCTCAACTTCGCTCCAGTGTTAGATTTGGATTATTTCCCAGAATTACAAAACGGTTTAAACCAACGCTGCTGGGGAAGGGATCCGCAGGATGTGATTAATCGCGCGGGGGTGTGGAATCGCTGGATGCGCAAACGCGGGATACTCGGTTGCGGAAAACATTTTCCTGCTTGCGCGCGGGCGAAGTCGGATCCGCATCAGGAGCTTCCCATTTCAGATGCGACGATTGAGGAAATGATGAAAGAGGACGTGCTGCCCTACACCGCGTTGATGCCGGAGTTAGATGCGGTGATGCTCGCGCATGTTTGTTTTCCAAATGTAGATAAAGATTTTCCAGCGTCGCTTTCCAAGCGGATCATCACCGATTGGCTGCGCGGACAACTCGGATTCGATCATCACCTAGTGCTAACTGATGACCTCGATATGGGTGCCATCGTTAAACGCTACGGACGCGGAGAAGATGTAAAACTAGCGATTTCCGCAGGCAATGATTTAGCGATGATTTGTCATCAAACAGAAACAGCAGAGATCGCAGCAAAAGCGATTGGTGAACTTCCAATCTGGCAACGTGACGATGCACGTGGTCGACTCGATCGATTTAGAAAAAAAATGTCTATTCCCGTGGCTTGGTCGGATTCGAAGTGGCTGGAAACTTGTGATAAAATTTCAGAAATCGCTGCGAAAAATCCTGAACCAAGCCCGGTCGATGAGCGGAGTAAAGTCACTAAGTATTGAGCTTGGTTTTATCATTCTTAATAAGCAGGTAACCTACAAAATCCTGTTAAATATTTCTCTTCTTCATTTCCGATACGGCAAAGTCTACAGCTCTAGCGGTGAAAGCCATGTAGGTTAGAGATGGGTTTTGGCATCCGGAGGAGACCATTGCTGCGCCGTCTATGTAGAAAATGTTAGGAGCTTACATACTTGGTTGTGGCTGTTGAGGACAGATACCTTAGCGGAGTCTCCCATGCGAGCTGTGGCATCTCGTGGATACCGAGGCCGATGGATGGTTTGTTATTGGAGATTTTAATTTCTTTCGCGCCCATGGCTTCGAACATCTCGGCGGCGTCGCTCAACATGTCTTCTCGCATGGCGTTTTTGCTAATCCGTTATGTATGTATGAGTGTTCTAACAGAAATATTTGAAGAATATCTTTTTCATACGCATCTTCACAATACCTCATTACCTTCCTGCTCTGGTCTTTTAAAAGAATTTATCAGTGTTTTCAGAATTCGGAGTCAATCAATAGGGTGGGTGATGAGCTTAAATTTAAACTCAATCCTTATTGCGGCTATCAATCCAGATGGTTACTGGGCCGTCATTGACGAGTGAGACTTGCATATCAGCGCCAAAGACACCGCGGCCGATGTTGCGGCCGAGTTCGTTTTGCATAGAGAGACAAAAGGTTTCGTAAAGCGGCTCTGAGATGGCGGGTGGGGCGGCTTTTAGGAAGGAAGGACGATTGCCCTTTTTGGTGGAGGCATGGAGGGTGAATTGGCTTACTACGATCACTTCTCCGTGGGTGTCTTGGATGCTGTGGTTCATTTTCCCATCCTCGTCTTCAAAGATCCGCAGGCGTGTGATTTTCCCGCAGAGCCAATCAATGTCTTCTGTGGTATCGGATTCCTCGATGCCGAGTAGAATCAGTAGTCCGTGCTGGATGGATGAGACCATTTTGCCGCCAATACTGACACTGGCAGAGGAAACGCGTTGGAGAAGGGCTCGCATGGAGAATGGAGAGATAAGACTTTGAGGCACAAGACACAAGAGAGGATCGCAGTTGGATTCGGGCATTTTTTTAACAGGAGAGAGGAGGAGGTGGAGATGAGGAGTGCTAACGCTGAGATTTTTTCTCTTCTCCTCTCCTCCCGATTCTCTTCCCTCATGTGAAAAAATGCGGTCAACACTAGAATGATGTCTAAACCTCAATAGTTGTAAGAAATGGCGCGAGTTATTAACAATCGCCACATCGAGTTTCTTGGTGAGAATTCGTGAGGTTGACGAGGGTGGCGAGTCTTTGCGTTAATCCCGCTCTCACATGGCTGAACAACCGAAACAAAAAAAATCTGCTCTGAATCTCCAGCAAGGAGCAAGTGATGTGGAAGATGTGACTCGCGCACTACCGCATGCAGTGGGTCCGGAGAAATCACTGCTCTCCACCATGTTGCAGGATCCTCAGGAATACATCGGGAGAGCAGTTGAAGAAAAACTTACCGCCGGACATTTTTATCTGCCGAATCATTCAACGTTATTTGGCTTTCTTATCGAGTTGTTCGAGGCTGGCTTGCAAGTTGAGTTGGTATCGTTAGTGCAGAGGTTGATGGATAGAGGTCTGTTAGAAAAATGCGGTGGTCCAGGATATATCACAGAGCTTTACACCTATGCGCCGAGCCCAGGGCATTTCCATCACCACCTTCAGCACGTTAAAGATAAGTTCGTGTTGCGCGCCATTATCCGCAGCGCGAACGAAGCGGTTGCACAGGCTTATGAAGCGCCGGATGAAGTGCCGGAGCTTTTGGATTCGGTGGAGCAATCCATTCTCTCGATCCGTGAGAGTGCTGAGACCAATCAAGCCCAGACCTTAAAGCAGACGGTCGAGGAAGTGATGAAAAACTTCCAGATGTTAATCTCTAAAGAAAAGGTTTCAGCGGGCATCAGCACAGGTTTTGAGGAGCTGGACAAAAAATCGGGTGGATTGAAGCCGGGTGAGATGTTCGTGATAGCGGCTCGTCCTTCGATGGGTAAAACCTCTTTGATGATGAACATTGTCGAGCATGTTTGCTTGGATCAGGGCAAACCGTGCATGGTGTTTTCTTGTGAAATGAGCTCGGCGCAGCTAGTACAGCGTTTGTTGTTTGCGAGAGCGAAGTTCGCAATTTCTCAGTTATCGCGCGGTTACACACCCAAAAAGCAGGAGCTTGAGAGAATTCGAAATTCCTCAATGCAGATCATGAACTCGAAACTTTTCATCGATGATACCGCTGGCATTTCAATCAACGAATTGCGAGCTAAGGCGCGTCGTAAAAAACGTGATGAAAACATCGAGTTCATCGCGATCGATTATCTCCAGTTAATGAAATCCCGCACCAAGCAAGCAGAGAACTCGCGCGAACGTGAGATTGCTGAAATTTCCGGTGGTATCAAAGCGCTAGCTAAAGAACTAGGAGTACCAATTTTGATTCTCGCTCAGCTTAACCGTGGTCCGGAGGGACGGACAGGAAAAAGCCTTGGCGTTCCTCGTATGTCAGATCTTCGTGAATCCGGTTCGATCGAGCAGGATGCCGACCTTGTTGGTTTGCTTTATCGGAATGTATATTATGCCGAGAACGAAGAAGAACGCGCGGCCTTAGAGGGTAAAGCCGAATTAGTTTTAGCAAAAAACCGTAACGGTGAAACTGGCTCGATTCCGCTGACCTTCGTTGCAGATACGATGCGCTTTGAAAGCGGACCGCCAGCAGAGGAGCAGCAATAGGTAAAAGCTGAAAAGTTGAAAGAACCTTGGCTAGGGTTACTTCGTTGGATCTGGGATTTGATTGAAGAGATCGATCAGGGTGCCTGGAGTTAGTATCGTTGGGGTGATGATGGGCTCCTTGCTTGGCATGATTAGCACGTTGACTGGGATGGCAGTGCGGCCGAGTTTTTCGAGTTTGGCTTCAATGGCTGGATTTGGAGCGGACTTATCTGCTTTGAGGAAAACGACACCTTTATCTTTGGCTAGTGCGATCACTTCATCGGTATAAGCGATTTTTTTATTCACCTGGCAGGTTAAGCACCATTGAGCAGTGAAATCGATGTAGACGGGTGTGCCTTCAGATAGGAGCGCTTCGGTTTTTTCTTCGGACCATGTCTGCCACTCCAGCTTGGATGGATTTGGTGGCAAGGTGAGAAAAACTCCCAAGCCAAAGCTTATAAGCGCGATCACTAGTGCGATGATTCTAACTTTTTTGGTGCGATGTGGTAAGTGCCAACGACCATATACCCATGCAGCGATCGCGATCAGGCAGAGCCCGAAGATAGGTGCTAACAAATACTCCTGTCCTATGAGCCCGGAGTAAAACCAGAGGAAATACCCTGCGGATCCGAACAATAGAAATGACATTGCTTGTTTGAAAGATTCCATCCAAGCGCCGGGGTGAGGGAGTTTTTCAACTAGGGATGGGAATATAGAAAGTATGAGGTAAGGTAGCGCGAGTCCTAGCGCCATAGCTGTGAAGCTTAAGAAAAACTGGGAGGAAGGAAGTCCTAAAGTAGCGCCGATGGCGACACCGAGGAAAGGTCCAGAGCAAGGAGTGGCGACGACGGTTGCTAACACACCTGAGAAAAATGATCCGGTATGACCGCTTTTATTTTGGAGTTTACCACCCACAGAAGTTGCGGAAGTTCCCATTTCAAAAAGTCCAAACATGTTCAGTCCAAGGATGAACATCAGCAATACGAGAACCACGACGACGTTTGGATTTTGGAGTTGGTAGCCCCAACCTTTGAGAGCGGATCCGTCTTTAAGTGCTGCTACTCGTGCAGCAAACAGGATACCGCTCAACACACCGAAAGATGCGAGCACGCCTACGGCGAAGCTGATGCCGTGCAGCGCGATGGAGCGTCGGTTTTCACCAGCTTGTTGGACAAAGCCCATAATTTTCAATCCAATCACCGGAAACACACAGGGCATTAAGTTTAGGATCAAACCACCGAGAAACATTCCCCCGAGAATTTTGAGTAGTTTTACTAACGAGATACGTTCTGGAGAGGGAACTGAGATACGAGTTTCTGGGATGACGTAGTTGTATGGACCAACGAGGATGCCAGAAATTGAATTTCCCTGTGGGATAGCATCTTCCAAAAAATCGAACTTTTTACGTTCAAGAGTGAGCAAGAAACCGTCTTCGATTGGGGTGACTTTACCCGCTTCTGAAAGCGCTTTTAGGTAAGGCTCGTTAGGAATAAAATCCGTAGGACGTGCTTTGAGGCCTCTGAGCTCGAGACGAATTGAATCGGTCGATGTCGTGTCGGGATTTGCTGATGCGGATACTTCCGATGGCAGAGGTTTTGGAATCGATTGCCTGGCAGTTTCAAATAAACTCGTTTGTTCAGGATCGATGACTTCGCTTTCGGCGACGGGGAGATTCAGGGAGAAGCTCGCTTCTTCATCGATGCAGGATTTTTCACAAATCTGCCAATTCGCGGTGGCGGAAAACGTAAAGGTGCTTCCGACGGTGAGTGATGGAGGCGGTGTGATGTCGACCAGGAAGATCGGACTGTTGCTGTAGACGAAACTTTTACCGCTAAAACCCTCTTTAACCTCAGGTGTAGGCCATTGGATGGCTCCGGCTTTCGCGCCCTCAGGTAGTTTCCATGTGATTGATGGCGGCAATTCAACCCCGCCAGATTGTAAGTAATAGCTGTGCCAGCCCTCCGGGTGCTCAAGTTTTAGCGCGACGGTAAATGAATTTCCGGGTGCGACCAAAGCCACTTCGGGGACCAGAGTTGCGGTGGATTGTAATTTATCCGCGGATGCCGTGCAGCTGAGAGCGAGTAGGAAAAACAGGTAACGCATGGGCCTATGAGAGGTTACTAAGGGATTTCATCCAAATAAATTCTTTTAGGGGGAAATTTTTCGGATCACATCGAGAATTCTGGTGAAGGACTTAATCAAGAATTTGGCAGGGTCGTTTTGATAAAACGACCCTGCCATTAAGCATGAATTCACAGTTGAGATTTGGATGATAAAACATAAAGTCTCGCACAGATTATGTTTTCAAGCCTCAGCGACAGCCTCGACAAGACCTTCCGCAACCTTCGTGGGGTCGGCAAAATTTCCGATAAAAACATCACGGATGCATTGCGTGAGATCCGCATTGCGCTCCTTGAAGCGGATGTGGAGTTCGGGGTCGCCAAAGAGCTAATCGCCCGGGTTAAAGAGGCATCTATGGGGGAGAATGTCTTAAAATCGATAAGCCAGGTGAGCAGATCGTTAAATTTTTCCAAGACGAACTGACTCGGGTTTTGGGTGGAGATAATGTTCCGCTCGATCTCAATCCGCCGGCGCGGATTCTTATGGTCGGTCTAAACGGTGCGGGTAAAACTACAACCTCGGCGAAGCTCGCACGACGTCTGAAGAAAGAAGGTCGCAGGCCGCTGTTGGTGGCATGCGATCTTTATCGCCCAGCTGCGATCGATCAGTTGGTCACGTTAGCTGGTCAGATTGATGTGCCGGTGTTTGCTCCAGATCGAGGTGAAACAGATCTACTCAAAGTGGCTCGTGAGGCGATTGCTTACGGCGAGGAAAAAGGCGCGACGGTTTTGATTTTTGATACCGCGGGTCGTCAGGAAATTGATGAAAAGCTCATTGAGGAATTGAAGCGCTTACATGCGTTTTTGAAGCCGAAAGAAACTCTGTTAGTTGCGGATGCTGCGACTGGACAACAAGCAGTTTCCGTAGCGAAGCATTTCGATGATGCAGTGGGAATCACTGGTATCGTTCTGACGAAGTTGGACGGTGATGCGCGCGGTGGCGCGGCGCTTTCCATGCGTGAAGTCACGGGTAAGCCAATCAAATACGCGGGTGAGGGAGAGAAGCTTGATCAGTTGATGGAGTTCCATCCATCGCGGATGGCGGATCGGATTCTCGGCATGGGTGACATCGTCAGTATGGTCGAGAACGTGGCAGATAAGGTCAACGAAGCCGATGCGATGCGTTCGATGAAGCGGATGCAGGAGGGAAAATTCGATTTCAACGATTTCCTTGATCAGATGAAGATGATCCAGAGTCTCGGACCGCTTGAGGGCTTGCTCGGATTGATGCCGGGTTTCAATAAGATCAAAAAACAATTACCGGCCGGTGCACTTGATAACAGTAAACTCAAGCGCACCGAAGCGATCGTGTTGTCGATGACTACGATAGAACGTTCGCGTCCTGAGATTATCAAAGCTTCAAGGCGTCAACGCATTGCGGCGGGTTCAGGAACTTCCATCGTGCAGGTCAATCAGCTCATCAAGCAGTTCGGTGAAATGCGCAAGATGATGAAATCACCCGGTAAGATGAAGAACATGATGAAGCAAATGGGTGGCGCTGGTGGCATGGGTGATATGATGAAGGGCCTCGGCGGGAAGTTTCCGTTTTGATCGCCATTCTAACTTTCTATTCGCTTCAAGTTGCGAGTTAAGAAAGAAGAATTTCACCACAGAGAGCTCAGAGTTCACGGAGATTGCTAACGCGCCGTTGTCTTTGAACTAGTCCGCGCGAGTCGGGGCATTCGCTCTTGCTTCTCTCTTTCTAAATCCTCAGAATCCATTTGTCATGGCTGTTTCGACCTCAATTCTCCCGGATAAACTGCACGAGTATCCCCAGCAAGATGTGATCGACGGATCCGGCGTCGGATCGGATTCGATTCTCGATGATTGCCTCAATCAGAACGACGGGGTGCTGCAGCTTGTGCACCGTTATGCTGGCCGAACATTTTGCACACCGGGAAAGCGCCTTCGCCTGGATGCGAAATCGTATTACCCAGACTACATGAATGGGACGGGTCTCGATGAGGTTTGGATGTGCTGCACCGTGCCGATTGTGACAGGTGTCATCGATACCCGCACGGGAAAGGCGCCTTTTCGTGAAGGAGAAGCACACGTCCTCACGCCAAACGGGCAATTTATCTCGCTTCAGGATTTGATTGAGGCCAATCCGGAAGCTGTCATGGGAGAGAAAGTTACGGCATTTTCGAAAGCTTTGTTCGGCAAGGCGACTTGGCCGATTGTGTCCAAGAAGTTCGATAACCTGAACCCCATTCCCCACCATCTTCACTGGGCAAAGTGGGAAGTTTACGACATCAATTCTTTCGACAACCCTGGAGTCAGTCCGTCGCATTATCACACCACGGCAATGGGCCTGTACCCGTTCGTGACAAAGGACCAGTTCCTCGCCTGCATGAAGCGCTGGGGACAGGGCGATTATAACGGAGTGCGGCACTTGTCGCCGCACACGATGATGCACATTGATAACGGCTTTGTGATGCCGAATGGTGTGCTGCACTCACCGACGGACCTTTGCACGCACGAGTTGCACGTGACGATGGACGAGCATTTCCTGGCCGAGGACCTGACACTTGATGGGCGGATCGGAGCAGCCGATGCGTTTTACGCCTGCCGGGAACAGGACTATCCGAAGAACCGGCACCAAGACTGGGAATACCTGGTTGACACGTTCGACTTCAAAGCAAATCAGGACCCAGAATTCGTGCTAAAGAATTCGCGCCCGGCAATCACCGCCGAAGAATTTGCCGGCAACGGAGTGGACGCGCAGTGGATTGTTTACGGTGAAGTTCTCGGTGAGCAGAGGTGTTCAATTCTCCGTCTCACCGTTGCGCCCGGCGCTAAGACGAATTTCTGCCCAGAGAGCCCCGCGCTGTTTCACACGAACCGCGGACGCGGTCGGGTTGGAAAGCTCGAAGTGCGATATCACCAGGAAATGAGGCTTGGCGAAATCTATCCCGAGATCGGATTCATTACCCAGGCCGCGCTTTCCAGAGGCGGTGTCGAAATCGAAAACACGGGGACTGAACCGCTCGTGTTAACCTTCGACTTCCCGCAACACGCGCATTCCAAAACTCCGGGTGTTGCCGCTGCGAGCTAGTCGCTTGATTACGATTGATCTAGTTTCCTGCAACTTCGCCGGGAGATTCTCCAGCGCAAACTGCTGGAACCGAGTTCAGGCAAATAAGCGAAAGGCGGAGTAATCTACTGGTGGTGACTGAACTATATCGGCAATACTCCACTTTCTCATAATTTAAAGACGATAGGCTTGGTATGTGATTTTTCTGTGCTAGGTTCTCTGGAGATGAGCCCCGAAAGGCGGGTGCGGAGATTTACTGTGCGGTTGATAATGATGTCGTTCTTGGTGAAACGACGTGCTTGTGAGTGAAGGGTTTCACGAACTGCAGAATACCAACTATGAAATTATTTATCGGAAATCTATCCTACGACACCACTGAACAAAAACTCGCCGAGGCACTTGCGGAAATTGGAACGATCATCGAATTCCGCCGTCCTATGGATTTTAATACGGGAAACCCACGTGGCTTCGCCTTCATCACCATGGACAGCATGGAGTCTGGTGAAAAAGCGATTCAGTTGTTAGATGGAATGAAGATGGATGGCCGCGAGTTAAAAGTAAACGAGGCCGAAGAGCGCAGAAATGATCATCCGGCGGATCGCCCAGCGAAAGTTTCGATGAACATCCCAAAACAACGCCCAGTAGACGATAGGCCGATTGGTAAAGACGGTATGCGTGTGCGTTACAAAGGAATTTAAGTTTACGTATATTTCACGAAAAAGCCCGGGAGTTCCTCCCGGGCTTTTTTTATTTTAAATAAAGAGCGCGAACATCGACTACACCGGGGCACGCTTGAGTCACGCGGACCACATCAGTCGACGAGGTTATCGACGCGTTGAGCAAGTTCAATATCAAGATCGGTCACGCCACCAACATCGTGGGTGGTGAGTTTCAATGTCACCTTGGTGTATTTAATCGTGATGTCTGGATAATGCTGTGCCTCCTCTGCGATCTCGCCAACGTTGTTCACGAAGTCAATGCCATCCATGAATTCCTCAAACTCAAATGAGCGTGTGATGGAATTTTTTTCGGTTTCCCATTCAGGGCATTTTTTGAGTGAGGCTTGTAATTCGGCTTTTTCGAGCAGTTCTGACATGAGTTGTGGGAGTTCGTTGGATGTGTGTTGCGAAAGATTGGACGCGCACTTTCGGAATTGGCAAGTACGTGTTTGAACTTTCTTGAATTTTTCTGTTCAGAAAAACCGCGCTTATTTCTGCGGTTAAACCCAGTTGCAAAACACCGAGAGTAGTGACAGCTTTGAATTATGAAAAAATTGATCGCCATTTCATGCCTTGGGTTATTGGTTGGAATCGTCTCGTCTTGCGCTCCGTCTACGCCTCAGAAGCGGATTGAGGAGCATCCTCAGGACTACGCCGAACTCAGCGAAAAGCATAAAGAGCTGGTCTCTAAGGGTGAAATTGTAAAAGGGATGAGTCAAAATGCGGTATTGTTGGCTTGGGGAAGTCCGGCCGCACATATTGAGGGATTACGGAACGATAAATTCTCAGAACGTTGGAATTACGAGGGTCGTGAGGCTGTGACTAGGAATCGTTTCTTCGGCGGTTACTCAACGGGGGGATACGGCCCTTATGGATATTCGGGATACAATGGGGGCTTTGGTCCTGAAGTGAGTTACATTCCTTATGTCAGAGCTTCGGTCTGGTTTGTTGGTGGCCAAGTCGACGAATGGGAGCGGCAACGCTAAGTAGAGAGAGTTGTAAAAAGGATGTCTTTATCGGAATAGATTTTAGAGAATGAGTTATATGAAACAACGAACGATTTTAACCGTCTTAGCTGGGTTAGCTCTAGTGATGGGATTTTCATCTTGCGCTTGGAGATCGGGTTCAGGTGGTCTTTCCGCTTATCAGGTCTACGATCGACCAGCTAAACTGCCAAGTAATCCGTCTGCGGTGAAAGTGAAAGTGTCACTCTCCAAGCAACGCGTTTATGTGATCGAGGGAAATGAGATGTTGATGGTGATGCCAGTTTCGGTAGGAGCACCTGGTTCGCCCACTCCAACGGGGAATTTTCGTATCAACAGCAAGGACGCCAAACGCCGCGCTAACTCGCACGGCTATGCTACGGATGGGAAATTGGTCCGCCAAACCAAAATAGGCAATATTCCATTAGGTTGGAAATTCAAGGGGACCCCGATGCCGTATTGGTGTGATTTTTACAGGCCAGAATATGGTTTTCACACAGGTTGGGTGAAACACTCACCGTGCACACATGGATGCATCCGCATGCATGAAAATCTCTCACCTAAGTTTTTTCGTCTCGTTTCAGTGGGCACTCCGGTATCGATCGCTTATTCACAGCCCGAAGATGTAGCGTATGCAAACATTCCATTGCCACCAGACGCTGGCCCATTAAAGGATTATTCGGGAGATATGTATCTTGGAGACGGTTATTTTACACGCCACAACTCCCCGAAATTTGACTGATCGCAACATCGTTTAAGGCTTTATCCTAGTGCTCTTTTGACGCAAGTTTGGATAAAGCTTTTGCGTGAAACGGGAATCGCCTTGCATAGAGGCTCGATCAGTTGCCTTGTCTCTCAATTAGAAATGAACAAATTCTCAGAAATACTTACCCATCCAGGTAGTTCGCATAAAGACGAGTTTCTTGCATGCTGCCTACTTGTCGCTGTGCACGACGCTCCGATCTTGCGTCGTGAACCGACCCAGCAAGATATCAGTAACCCAAATATGGCGGTGGTGGATGTTGGTGGGTCGCATCAACCAGAAATGGGGAATTTTGATCATCATCAATTCCCCAAAGATCATCCGCCAACCTGTTCTTTGAGTTTGGTGCTGATGGACATGGGGCTTTATGACGATGCTCGGAAGTATTGCGACTGGCTGGAAGTGGCTGAGTGGTTTGATACCCGCGGACCCCAGGAGACGGCGGCGTGGTTGGGAGTTGAGCGCGAGTTACTTGCCAAGCTGAATTCAACCGTGGATCTCACCCTGCTGCGTAGGTTCGCTGGAATGTCTGAAGTTCGTTCAGGCGAGCCAATGTGGGAAGTGATGCGCTGGATCGGTTCAGATTTAATTGGTTACTTGAGATCGCTGCGCGAAAAGCTCAATGAGATCGCGCGCAGCAGTGAGATTTGGGAAATCGGTGAGGGTGAAATGAGTTTCCGTGTTTTGTTTTTGCCGCGTTCCGCAAATATTTCAGAAGATGCTTCTGCTGGTTTAGCTCGATATGCTGCAGGTCTTCCAGAAGACCAACACGTGGTCGGCATGGTGTATCCGGATCGGCGTGGAGCAGGCTTTGCACTTTCCCGTTTCAATGATTATTTAGGTCTGGATTTCACTCGGATTGAAGCTGAAGCCGATGTGCATTTTGCGCATGCTCGAGGTTTTGTTGCGAAGACATCCGCAGTGGATTTGGCGAGAATTCGCGAGCTATTAAGCAAAAGCCGCGTGACAGTATGAGATGATATGCCAGCCTTGGCGCATGAGTGACATTTCTATTTCGAGTTTGAAGGAGCAAGCCGGCGATGTGCCCCTGATCGCTGCTATTGCGGCGCAATTGCAATCGCGCGCGAACAAAACGACCAAAGACGGCAAACCATTTTTCGATCTCGTTTTCGTGGATTCCACCGGATCGATCAGTCTCAAAGTTTGGTCGAACACACCGCTTTACTCAGAGACGGAAAAGATGGAGCTCAACACGATCGTTCGGTTGGAAGGGGAGTGGACGCAGAATCAATATGGGGTGAATGGTAGCGGAATCAGTTGGTCATCTTTGCAAGATGAAGAAATCGCCGTCTTCCTCGCGGGCGATCCGAAGACGAGAGCTAAACAACAACGTGACTTTACGGAGATTCTTGGATTCTGCCAGAGCATGACCGACCCGAGATTAAAACGATTAACTGAGACATTTTTCGAAAAGATGGGCGATCGTTTCGCTCGTACTGCTGCTGCGCGGAAAAATCATCACGCTCGGCGGGGTGGGTTGGTGGAGCATGTTGCTCAAATGATGCGTTCTGCTTCTGCAATCAGCGCAATTTATCCTGAGCTGAATCGGGATCTGATGATCACTGGAGTGTTGTTTCATGACTGCGGTAAGCTGTGGGAAAATTCTTATCCCGAAGAGGGGTTCGCGCAGATTCATTCGAAGTATGGCGAAATGCTGGGCCACATCCCGATGGGAATCGAGTTGGTTAATAAACTATGGAACGATCTCCTAGTTGCTTCTGAGTTCGATGTATTTTCAGAGTCAAAACCCACGACGGAAGAAGTTCGGATTCATCTTCTACATCTGATTGCAAGTCATCACGGACAGTTGGAGTTCGGTTCTCCAGTGTTGCCAAAAACTCCTGAGGCGTTTGCTCTGCATTACATTGATAATCTCGATGCTAAAATGGAGATGCTACGTGATGCCTATGCGCAAAGCGCGGAAGTCGCCCCTGGGATTTACGATCGTGTTTTTCCGCTTTCAACGAATCTAATTAAGCCGCTGTCTAGTTTTGAGGGGTAATGTGAGAAAGAAATTCGCATCTTCCCTTAAATCATTTTAAGCTCTCCTTAGGAGGTAACCCACATGCTCAATAAAAAAGAACTTCTCGACCTGCAATTCATCGACGCGCGCGCTCGCATGATCGATATCGCTGCTTTTCTCGATCGCTTGGATCGGCATGACGGAGAGTCGGACATCCGTTTGAAATATTATAAAGCAGCATTGCCGATTCTTCTCGAAGATCGACCGGATCGCGCGAAGGCAGTGCTTGAGGCGTTTTCAGATTTCACTGCGGAAATTTCCCAGACAGCTCCTTTTCAAGGTGCGTCGGGAGCTCCTATTAAGTAAGTTGATCGATTACCATCTCACCGCTGCCGCGGCCCATGTCAGGCCGGCTCCGAAGACGACAAGGACGATGTTGTCACCGCGTTTGATTACACCGCTGCGGTTCGCCTCATCGAGTGCTATGGCCACTGCGGCCGCTGAAGTATTTCCATACTTATCGAGGTTGATGAATACGCGACCTTCTGGAACGGAGAGACGTTCGGCGATAGCATCGATGATGCGTAAATTTGCCTGATGGGGAATGACGCAAGCGATGTCTTCTGCTTGTAGCCCAGCACGCTCGATTACTTTTTCCGCGGCTTCTTTCATGCGATTGACTGCATGTTTGAAAACTTCTTTACCCTGCATTGCGAGGGTGGAGAGATGGGTTCCGACGTTGGCTTCGGTGATTGGGCAAGCTGATCCGCCGCCTGGGATATTAAGTAAATGAGTGAGATTTCCATCGGTGCCCATTTCAGTTGCAAGAATCGCACCTTCGCCGGGTTTCGAACGACGCAACACCGCAGCTCCCGCGCCATCGCCAAACAACACACAGGTCGTGCGATCTTCCCAGTTCACGAATGCAGAAAGTTTTTCAGCTCCGATGATCAGTGCATTATCAAAGGCGCCATCGGAAATCATTCGTTTGCTGATTTTCATCGCGTAGAGGAAACCTGAACATGCGGCGGAAATATCAAAAGCAACGGCATTCATCGCGCCGAGTTGTTGCTGCACGTAGCACGCCGTGGCTGGGGTTAGAGTATCTGGTGTGATGGTCGCGACGATAATGAGTTGCACTTCCGAAGGCTCCAAACCTGCTTGTTCCAGCGCCTTGCGCGCAGCTGCACTCGCCATGTGAGAGGTGAATTCTCCCTCTGCTGCGATTCGGCGCTCACGTATCCCTGTGCGTGAAAAAATCCATTCGTCGCTGGTATCAACGCGTTTCGCTAAATCTTCATTGGTAAGGATTGTTTCCGGCACATAGCTGCCGGTTCCTGCTATGCATACTTCGTAATTCGTTGCCAACCCACTCATGTCCGGAAAGGCTGGATTTGATAGCTCAACCAAACAAGCGCGAATTTCATCGCAACAACAGGTTTAAGGGCGGGGAGGGGGAAGTTCGGCGCGGAAATGCTTTTTGGAAAAAGCAATTTTTGCCGCGAGATCCGCCCCAGGTTTTCGGCGATGTTCTTCGACAATCGGCTCCAATCGTTTCAGTAATCCCACGCCATTCGCCATTTGGATCGCTAAACCGGGTCGCGCATTCACTTCGATCATCAGTGGCCCGAGTTGATCATCGATCATGATATCTACGCCAAGGTAACCCAGACCAGTCATTTGCTGGCAGGTTACCGACATATGAAGAATCGTTTCCCACTGAGGAATTTGCACGCCGATTAAGCCCACTTCGAGATCGGGATGATGGGTAATTTGTCTGCCATGATGGATCGCTCTGACCGTCATGCCAGTGGCGATATCAATACCGACCCCTACTGCGCCTTGGTGAAGGTTTGAGCGACCATCGCTTTCTTTGGTTGAAGCACGTAGCATGGCCATCACTGGGTAACCATGCAGCATCACCACACGGATATCGGGAGCGCCTTGGAAACTCATGTCAGTGAGTAATTTTGAAGGTTGTACGCGGTATTCGATCAATGCGAAATCTCGTTTTCCTCCCAAGCTGAACAAGCCGGCTAGAATATTGGAAACATGGTTTTTAAAATCACTTGGAGTCACTTCCGTGCCGCTGGGTTTAACGAAATTTTCGCCATTCCGTCTGTCAATCACCATGATGCCTTTTCCTCCAGAACCACGTGTCGGCTTGATGACAAAGGCTTCGTGTCCTTCAAGGATACGTTCGATGGTTTTTACATCATGCGGAGTCCTCGCTACTCCATAAGTTTTTGCAACAGTCATGCCTTCGGCTTCTGCTAACGCTTTGGTCCTTAGTTTATTATCGACTAACTCATAAAGCCGACGCGGATTGTTCGGTAGGAGGTAGCGCGCGTTACGCATGTTGATGCCGACCACTCCGAGTTCTAGAAGCTCGCTCGGTTTACGAAACCAACGATGCCACCAGCGAGTTTCAGTCACATCGACTTGGCTGCTTGTCTCCGCCTTAATGACAGTTTTCTCAGGCATTGGTGAACGTCTTGAATCGGATCAGTTCGGAAAGGCGATACCCAGTGTAACGACCGATTAAGATAATTCCAGCCAACAAAACCAGAAGTAGTTCAGGGAAATTCAATGCCCAGTATTGGATCTGTAAGATACTCATGAAGCCGTATGCTAAGACCGAGACGACTAAAGATCCGGCAACTTGGATCAGAGCGCTGCGTTTGCCTTCTTCTTCCCAAATGAGCGACATTCGTTCCAGGGTCCATGCGATAATGATCATAGGGAATAAAGTAATTTGAATGCCGGCATCGAAGCCTAACTTGTAGCTAATCACGCTCATGAGCATCATTAGTAAGGTTACGATAACCACACAGGCGGCAACACGCGGAACGACCAGTAAATTCATTCGGGAGAGTAAGAAGCGGAACCATAATCCAGCGCCCACGAGAACCGAGAACATCAGAATACCTTTCACAGGTTTGATTTCCAATAATGCCAGTGCAAGCAATACGGGCATGAAAGTACCCAGAGTGGAAATGCCGATGATGTTTCTCATCAATACCACCACAAAGGCACCAAGTGGAATCAATACGATGTAGCGGAAAATGGCTTGTTCTGAAGCGGGAAGGGAGAGGATCGTGGAAATAAGAAAGGGTGAATCACGAATATCCGTTAGTTTGGAGAGTGGAATCCGATTCCGGACAGCTGTGAAAATGACCCGCGAGTTTTCACCGCCGCCGCTCACATCAAAAAGTGAACCTCCACCGCGGTGCCATACGAAAATTTTGCGACCGTCTAACACGTTGGACGGCTCTAGTGTATTGCGAACGACCCATGCTGAACCGTCATAGTATTCAACTAGCGGTAATGGTCTTTGGCCGCCGACTTCTTCATCGAGGTAAACTCCGTATGCCATGCGTGCGGAAACACCTGCCATTCCGAGCAAATCAATCCCCATGACAATATTAGGATTAGAGATTTTTTCTTTTTCGTAATGTCTCTTCACCAATGCGTATTCTTGGACCGCTTCTGGGTTGTTGATCTGATTATAAAACGTCACGAATAACGCATTGTGATTTTTGGTGATAGCCTTAGCTCGGCTCACGAGATCCTGCGCTGCTTTTCCGAGCGATCCCGGAAGAATTGGAACTTCGGGTGTCACAGGTATTCCATTTGCTGGAATTGGTTCGACGCTGCTTTTTGCGTCCATTTTAAAACGAACCCGATAATAGAGTGCCTGTGGACCTTCACGTGCAACGCCTGACCACATTGCGGTGTGCTCATCTAAATCACTTTCAATATCGTAACTATATCCGAGCGATCCAGATTCTTGACCTGCTCTTTGCTGCACTGCGATTGATGGAAGAGATAAACTCACATCGACGTCTCTACCTGTTGCGAGAAACGACAGTTTTGCCTCAACTAGCCATTCGTCGACACGTTGGTTTTTCCAAAATGGTACACCTAACGTTTGTGATTTATAAGCTGCGATTCCACCACCAATGAGGCACAGAAGTGCGACCGTAGTAAACATCTTCACTTGAGCGCTCATGATTGTGTTTTTGGGAAGTAACAAACCTAGCGCATGACCTTGTCATTAGCGATGTTGGTTCGCGTTGGGTCTACCCAGCCAAGTTCTTTGATCACTGTGCGACCGATTAATACGGGTGCTAACATGTTTGAGCGATTATTTAGGGTGAAATCACCGCGCATTTTTCTTTCGCCAATTTTAAAGGAGAGTTTCACGACTTCACGCGTTTCAGACTTACCCCCTGGCTCCTTGATTCTTGCGATCCTAACTAAAGGAGCTTCTAGGCGCACGCGTGGCGAATCTTTAACATGTGGATCTGTGGCCATGAATTTCACCCACTTTTTACCATCGCGTTCGAACAGTTCTTTTTCCTCAGCATGGATGGAACTTGTGAATGCGCCGGTATCGAGTTTGGCATTCAAAGTTTGCTTTACGCCTTCTACGAGGATTTTTTCGCGCCAGCCAAATACCTGAACTAGTTCTGAGGTGACGGGTTTCGCTACTGCGGTGGCATCAGCCTCTTCAGTTGCAACCTCATCATCAGGATCAATGACTTTAATCTCTTCAGTTACTTCCGCAGGCTTGGCTTCTGTTGCAGGTTTCTCATCGACTGCTTTAACAGGGGGCTTTTCGGCGTTGATAGGAGGCTTCGGCTCGTTTGCTGTAGCTGGATTAAATCCACTCATTAGCATGAAAATTACCAGAAATATCTCGGCCTTGAAATAGTTAAAGAAACGCATAGCGGAGATTGAAATATCAACCATTGAGAGCATGAAAGGCAATAGAATTTTTTATAGTTTAAATGATTCGTAAAGCTTGGGATTGCCTTCGCGCCGCTGAAACACGAAGTTCCTATCCATGACTGCCGCCAAAGATGGTTTTATCATGCCCGCCGAATGGAACCAGCAAGTTGCCACTTGGCTGTCATGGCCTGTTGATGATCCAAGACATTGGGGTGGGGAAAAACGCGAAATGATCTGGAATAAATTTGCAGAAATCGCTGCTGCTATTTCACGCTATCAGCTTGTTCGTATCAACGCGCCGGGAGCAAACCACAGCGCCATCCTTGCTGCGTGCAATAAGGCTCACGCCAATCTTACAAATGTCCAACTCTACGATCATCCGAACAATGATGTGTGGTGCCGCGATCATGGCCCCATCTTTGTTAAAAACTCTGTCACCTCAGAAATCGCAATCACTGACTGGGAGTTTAATGCATGGGGAGGAAAATTTGCGCCGTGGAATCTGGATAATTCCATCCCCGAGCAAGTTGCAAACACGCTCCACCTGCAGCGCTACGAAGGTGGCATGATTCTCGAAGGCGGCGCAATCGAAGTCAACGGATGCGGCCAACTCCTCACGACCGAAGCAGTGCTTCTCAATCCAAACCGTAACCCGCATCTTTCTCGTGATCAGACTGAACAAAAACTTCGCGATTCGTTAGGCGTTACGGAAATTTTATGGTTAGAAAAAGGCATCGAGGGTGATGATACGGATGGTCATATCGATGACCTCGCACGCTTCACTAATGAGACTCACATTCTCGCTTGTGAAGAGTCCGACACAGCATCACCCAATCATTCGGTGCTCGCTGGAAATATGAGTCGGCTGAAAAATTTCCTGACTTCGTCTGGGAAAAACTACGAAATCATTCCGATTCATCTCCCTCAAGCATGTGAAATTCCAGGCTGGCGCCTTCCTGTCCTGCCCGCTTCGTATGTCAATTTCCTCATCCTTAATCACGCCATACTTGTTCCAACTTTCCGCCAATCGAAAAATGACGATCGCGCCCTAGGTATCATTCGTGAACTTTTCCCAAGCCGGGAAATCGTGGCAATCGACTGCCTTGATCTCGTTCAAGAGGGAGGGACCCTCCATTGCATTTCTCAACAACAGCCAGATTAATCAGGCTTAATTATTTTTTTTGTTAGGGATCAAAAATTATTTCTCTTCGACCACTCGAGCAAAGAAAAGAAGATATCGATGTAGCAGATAAACATCCGGAAATTCTCACCCAACTCCGTGCTGCTTCATATGCTTGGGCTGCTGAGTTCAAGCCTGCTGGTGTGCCACAGGGTGGCAATTACCCTCAGGAAAAACCTTAGCATGGATCACAATCGCTTCACCTTCCGCTCTCAAGGTCTCAAGCACAAACCCGCCGGAGTTGACTCCTGCACATGTTGTGAAAGGGATTTTAGGTTAAGGGATACCCTTCAATTAGCGGCTCCTTGAGGTGAATCACTGCGGTGGATTTACCGAAGCTGGAGGATGAACGATGATGCGTGCTTCTGGATTATTGACGATGTATGAGTAAGCCCAACCGAGCAGGACGGCGAGTTTGTTGCGGAAGCCGATGAGAAACAGGATGTGGATCAGTAGCCAGGCGATCCATGCAAAGAACCCATTCATCGTGAACCGTCCCACTTTCATCACCGCGGCATTTTTACCGATGATCGCCATCATGCCTTTATCGTTGTAAAGGAACTGCGGACGCAGGCTGTGTTTATTATCAGCGTGACGAGTGCCTTCTAGGCGGAGCTCTTCTTTAAGAATTTTGGCGATATGGGCACCCATTTGCGCAGCAGCTGGCGCGACGCCCGGCACGAACTTTTCATCGCGATCCCGCATGTTGGTTAGATCGCCGGCGACGAAGATATCCGGGTATCCAGAAATCGAAAGATCAAGGTTCGGAGTGACGCGGCCAGTGCGATCTGTCTCCACGCCGAGGTCTTTGGTGAGGGGATTCGCGGCAATACCCGCGGCCCAGACAATTGCTTCAGCTTCCAAGGAGGTGCCGTCTTGGAAAAGCAGTTTACCTTTCTGTACATCCATCACACGGGTTTGATTTCTGACCTCCACACCGAGATGGGTGAGACGCTGCTTGGCGTAAGTGGATTGATGTGGCGCGTAATGCTCCAGAATTTCAGGGGAGTTCTCAATGAGGATGACGCGGAGCTTGCTGGTATCGATTCTTCGGAAATTGGATTTCAAAGAGCGATGAATCAGATCGGCACATGCACCAGCGAGCTCAACACCGGTCGGGCCGCCTCCGACAATGGCGATGGTCATCAGGCGTTTCCGCTCGGCTTCGTCTTTGGTCAACTCGGCAAGTTCGAGGTTCGATAAAATTTTGCGCCGGATGTTTTGCGCATCGGCGAGAGATTTTAAACCGAGTGAGTGCTCTTCCCATTGATCGTTTCCGAAGAAGCCCGTTCGCGCACCTGCGGCAAGGACGAGATAATCGAAGTGAAACTCCTCACCGGATTTTCCGGTTAGGCATTTTTGCTTAGGAGAAATGGAAACGACCTCATCCATGAGCACGGTGACATTTTTCGCATCGTAAAGGATTTGGCGGATCGAGCGTGCGATATCCGGAGCGGCCAACGATGCAGTGGCGACTTGATAAAGCAGGGGTTGGAAAAGGTGATGATTGGTCCGATCTAGTAGAGTCACTTCGAAGCGTTTATCATTGGCTAGCTTACGCGCACATTCGAGCCCGGCAAAGCCGCCTCCGATAATGATCACTCTTCTCGGCGCGATGTTCTTAGTTGCCATATGAGTAGGATGACACGCTTTAGATAAAAGGGCAAACTGAGCTCGTGAAAATTTCCACAAGCTCAGATGAATAAGTTTTGGCTGCTTTTATAATGAGCGCAGAGGGAGTTTGGAGTAAAGCAGGGCAAGTAAGTTTACCGCCGTAGGCCTTGGACCGCTGCGGTTCTTATCCGCAGCTTTCGGGGTAGCTGAAGAATAAACCGGAATTTCCGGTAGTCACCCATCACTCCGATTATTGATCCTCAGTCTAAAAGCCGGGAGTGATCCAGCACTCCAAGGTCTGCTGCGGAAAATAAATGCACACTTAATTAAATGGCGCGGCATGGGGTGCTTGATTCCGATCTATGAATTTTTATCAACTCATAAAACCATCTCGAATCACCGTATTCGCTATCGCTACGATCCCACTGGCATCGGCTTTTGAGGTCAAGCCACTGACTTAGCAACAATGCACCGAGTATAAGCTCGATCCTACGTTTTTTAAAAAAGGCACTTTTACGCAGAATATCCTTATCGCAACTTCTGAGTATGTTCCAGACGTCACGCATCTTGAGGTTGTATAACTGTTAGCCGAAGAATACGTGATGGAGTAAAAGGGTGTGGAATGCAGATTGAGAGCATGTTGATCCATGAGTTTGGTCACGTTATCCATGACGCAGGTTTTGATGATGAATTGAAAAAAGTGGGAAGAAATCCATAAAGCAACCATGGAAAAAGGTTTATGGAACGATGTGCGTACAGCGCAGTTTTTCAAGAGAGTAGAAGGATGAAAGTTGGAGGTTTCTTTTGTTAGGCTTCTCTGCTTTTCTCCGCATAGATGCACATCAGATTCACTGAACAGGAATTGGCGACCTTGGTTGAAATGCTCAGCCTTTCGGTGAGCGTGGCCTCATGGAATCAAAAGCCATCGGCAGATCAGAAGATTTCGGAATATGAAGATTTCGAGAGCAAGATGCTTGGAAAAGCTGCGCAAAACGGCTTGGCGGCGATCATCGAATTCGACGAAGAGACCAAGCGATTTTGTGTCAAAAAAGAGATCGAGGAAAAAATGTTTTACCACGAATGCTACGAGGAATTTCGCAACGAGAGTTTCTGGGATGAGCTGACAATCCGTCTCTCGGATCGGGATCTAGTGAAATCGATCGGACTTCCAGCATGGGAAGCACTCAGTGAAGAAGAGCGCCGCTCTCGCACCGTCTCTTGGGAAAAACGCTACTGGGATGAGTTTTCAAAAAACGGCGTGGAGCGTGTGCTTGTCATCAATCCACCCGGCGAAGGATAAATTTAACTTTCCGCGATCTTCCGTTTGACAAATCCAGTAGCTTGATGCATCTCCTTCGCCCCGCCTCTAGCGGAATCAAGGATAATGGCAGTGTAGCTCAGTGGTAGAGCAGAGGACTCATAAGCCTTTGGTCGGCGGTTCAAATCCGCCCCCTGCCACCACTTTATCCACAAATGTTAGGCCAGTGTGTGCCATCTGAAGCTGTGATGTTTTAGCGTTTAGCGATCACTTTGCCGTTTTCCATCAATCCAGCCCTATGTAGTCGGTCGATTCCTGCCTGCTCTATCGGACTCTCAGGACCGATAGCTAGCCCGATGACTTTCAATAAGCTTTTTGTAATCGGCCGCCAAACCACAAGTGATGGATGACCTAAACCAATCATCTCTCGATAATGATAAGGCAGCGAAGCAAGTGCGGCATTAAAAAGTAATGCATAGACAGGAAGCGCTGAAATAGGAAGGGGAGGGTTTTTTATCCAACGGATTACTTCCCGCGTTTCATCTGTAACAGTAAGTTCAGGCTGGTAACGTTCTAACTCGATCAGCATTTCAGCCTCGGACATCGGCACTTTAGTGAGACCTAATTGGGTTACCGACTTTGACCAAAGGCGTATGTATGCATCGGCGCCTCCCGGGAGATCTTGAGATGAATAGATTTGAAAGCTACGGAGAAAGGACTCCATGAATGCAATATGCACCCAGCACAATAAATGTGGGTCAGTGGCACTGTAATCGATGCTTTTACCCTCTGAGTTCTTGTATTTTCCACTCACATTAGCATGCATACGATTAACTCGACCTGCCTCGTTAGATGCTGAGGAGGTTGAAGCAAATGTTGTTACAGTGAGCCACCGTATCGTCCCAGAGAGTCTACCTAATGGGTCTGCCTTGTAACGAGAATGATCCCGAACGCCAGTTAGGCTTCCAGGATGCAAAGCCTGCATGAGTAGCGCCCGAATACCCCCAACCAGCGTGGACAAGTCGGCATGGGCTACCCATGGCGCTTCGTCCGGATAAAAAAGCCCAGCATCATTACTGGCCTTCACAGCGCCAAGCCATGGGGGAACTCCTTCTGGATCACC